>WRHG01000244.1 GCA_009783365.1 Clostridia bacterium
AAGACGCCCGCCACTGGCGCAACCCATGCAATCATCCCTTCCCCAACATACGCCTGTTTATTATAAAGGGAAACCGGGATTCACGCAACGAGCAAGCGGCAAAATATTGATACACAAACCCGCATTTTATGGTATAATGTCAAAATCATACGGCATATCCATCACTAAGGAGGTATTCTCGTTGGACGACCCCATAGGCGGTTCATTATTGATTCCGTTTTTGCTCATTCTTATCAACGCGTTCTTTACTGCGACTGAAATTGCCGTCCTCTCATTGAATGACAATAAAGTTCGCAAAATGGCTGAAGCGGGAGATAAAAAGGCTGCCCTCATGCTGGAACTTGCCGAATCCCCCAACAAATTTCTTTCCGCCATCCAAGTATGCACAACACTAAGCGCCTTTTTGGCTAGCGCATTCGCCGCGACATTTGCTCCGCGAATCGGAAGTTTTCTTTGGGACGCCGGTTTTACCGTCTTTTCAAAGGATGTGCTTCTCACCCTCTGCGTGATCCTGATCACCCTTCTATTCAGCTACATCACGCTGGTACTCGGCGAACTCACGCCTAAGCGCATCGCCATGGAGAACCCCGAGGCGGTCGCTCGTTTTTCATGCGGGCTTGTGAATACCATTGCCAAAATCTTCAAACCCGTGGTTTGGCTGCTTTCGGTCAGTACCAACGGCATGCTTCGCCTGTTTCGCATCAATCCCAACCAGGGCACGGATCAGGTAACCGAGGAGGAAATCCGGCTCATGCTGGACATCGGAGGGGAAAGCGGAGCTATTGAACAGGACGAGCGCACCATGATCGAAAACATCTTTGAGTTTAACAATCAGACTGCCGCGGACGTGATGGTTCACCGGATCGATGTGATCGCCCTCCATGTGGACGACACGCCCGAAGAAATACTGCATACCATTCGGGAGAGCGGGCTTTCGCGTTTCCCCGTATATGATACGGACATCGACGATATCGTTGGTGTTTTAAACACCCGAGATTTCCTGCTGAACAGCCAATCGTCCGCTCCCGAACGGAAGTCGGTGCGGGAAATGCTCCGCGCCGCGTACCTGGTTCCCGAAACCGTACAGGCGGATACGCTCTTTCGCGAAATGCAAAAGCGCAAGGTACACATGGCCATCGTAGTGGACGAATACGGCGGCATGAGCGGCATTGTCACCATGGAAGATTTGCTGGAAGAAATTGTGGGCAACATCTATGATGAGTTTGATCCTACGGAGGAAGCGCAGATTGAGCTTGTGGCGGATAACCTTTGGCGGGTATCCGGCACGGTGGACTTAGAGACGTTGTCCGAAACGCTGAATGTGCCGCTGCCCCTGGACGAGGAGTATGACACTTTAGGCGGCATGGTGTTCAGCCAACTTACCGCGATACCTGAAAACGGATCCACCTTTGAGGTGACAATGCATCACTTGCATATTCAGGTGACTAAGATCGCCGATCACCGGGTCGAAAAAGCGTTGATCAGCAAAATACCCGCAAGTATCGGCCGGGAAACAGCCGGAAGTGTGGCTGAAGAGACAGTGTAGCGATTTATATCAGCCCAATCGATCCCAGGTGCAGCCTTCCCGAGCCGTTTGGGTGACTATGGTGCGCTTCCACCGTCCGCGCAGCCTTTCCCCCGCAGCCCGGGCTTTTGATTCACATTCAAAGACGCCGAAAACCGCCGAACCGCTCCCCGTCATCATGGCTCGCACAGCGCCATAGTTTAGCAGCTCCGTAATGGCATTGCCAATAAGCGGTTGCATGGCAATGCCGACAGGCTCCAACACATTGCCCATGGCTAGCGCTAGGCGAGGGAGGTCCCTTGCCGCAAGAGCGCTCTGCGCCTCCGGTCCATCCGGACGCCGGGTTCCTCCGGCCGGCCCGTGGCCATAAGTCTTAAAAACCTCCCTGGTCGACAACCCTCCACAGGGCTGGACGACCACAAGCCAAATAGGCTCCGGTGCGGTCAACGGCTCCAAAACCTCGCCGATCCCACTAACCCTGGCAAGGCCGCCGGTAAGTAAAAACGGCACGTCCGCGCCGATGGATAGGCCCAGCGCGTTCTTTTTCTCCACGGAAGGGTTCATCTCCCATAGCTGACAAAGCCCTATGATCGCCGCCGCCGCATCCGCGCTTCCGCCTCCTAAACCTGCCCCGACGGGGATGCGTTTCACGAGCCGGATAGCGGCGCCTCGTGTTTCCCCAAAAGCCTGCCGCAGGGACTGCGCTGCACGGAGCACAAGATTGTTCTCATCTACGGGAACATCAAAGATTTCACCCGGCTTTCCCGCCACCGCCAAGCTGATCTTCTCCGCCTCCTCTAAAAACAAGGTGTCGTGCAGTTCTACGCTGCTCATCAGCATATCCATCCAATGGTATCCGTCAGGCCGCCTCCCTGTCACGTCCAGAGTCCAATTGATCTTTGCACGCGCTTTTACCAGCAGCATTGCATCGCACCTCTACCTATGGTATAGTGAAACCATTATATCAGGTTTCATACAGCAAGGAAACCTGCGAGGAGGCGCGGGAATGCCCGGCACCCCCATACTGCTTTCACTCCAGGCCAGTTCCAGCGCCGAAGGAGAACAGCGCGACGGTTTGCAGCTGCTAACCTCCGGGGAACTCACTGCCCTTACGGACGGATACCTTATCCGCTATGAGGAAATCATCAACGAATCCGCCGCTCCTACCAAGGTTGAGCTTTCTTTGAAAGAAGGCATTGTGACGATGCAGCGAAAGGGTGAGTTTGAATCCAACCTGGTTTTTCGCAAAGGGCGGCGTTATGAAAGCCAGTATGTAACTCCGTTCGGCCTCATTGAGTTGGCTCTGTACTGTACTGAGATGCGCTATGGGGTGGATAAGCAGGGCGGTTTCCTTCAACTTCAGTATCAACTGGACCTCAATGGGCAGTTCGAAGCCATGCATGAGATGGATATGCGCTTTGCGATCAAGGAATCAGATGAGTAAGCCAGTATCCTTACTGGAACCTCTTCGGGAAGAATGCCGCATATTACTGAGCGTCCTTGGAAAGCCGTTCTTTTTGCATTTGTGTCAAAGCGACGGCTTTCTTTTTATATCAGACCTCCCCCGGCATGTTCCTCATAAAACGCTGGCGCCTGTTCTGCACTCCATTGAAAACAACGGCTTCACATGGGCATTG
>WRHG01000245.1 GCA_009783365.1 Clostridia bacterium
TTGCGTAAAATGCTTCAGTCATGGCGCGGCGCGGCTTTCACCGCGGAGGAACTTCAGGGCTTTGACCTGAAAAAGCTCCTCGGCGCGGGCTGCCAGCTCCAGCTCATTCACAAGACCAACGAACGCGGCGTCTTCGCGGTGGTGGAAAACATCATGGCACTGCCCAAGGGAACGCCGAAACCGGAAACGGGAAGCGTGACATTCTTTGATATGGACGACGCGGCGACCTATGAGTTATTCGCAACTCTGCCGCGCTACATTCAGGAAAAGATCGCCCAGGCGGAAAACTTCCCCGGCACAGGCTTGACGCTGCCGGAGAAGAACGGTAACGGCAACGGACACGGCAACGGCGCGCATCACTACGGGGACCCGCCGCCAGCCAGCTACGCAGAGTACACCGGCGGCGGCAGCTTCGAAGAAATCGAAGACGACGGTGAGCTGCCGTTCTGAGGAATCAGAACAAGCAGAATATTTTGGAATGAGACGGCGGGATGAGTAATCACCCCGCCGTCTCCTGTTCCGGGAAAGGAGGACAATGAATGACTGCCTTGACAGAGCGAGACCGGCAATTTGCCGACCGGCACCATGATGTTGTTTATCGCTTTCTGCGGTCGCGGGGCCTGAGCGTCAACGAGTATTACGATGTTGTGATATTCAGATACTTAGGCGCTGTGCAGCGTTATCTTTCGGAACCGGAGTTGAGGCAATACAAGTTTGACACCATTGCCTGGAACGCCATGCGCTCCGCGCTGGGGCATCACTTCGCCGCCGAGAAACGCCGAAAAGCGCTCTATGTCACCGATACCTGTTTGGTGGAAACCGCCGCCGCTTACGAGCGCGATGAAGACGCGGAAACCACATCCACGCTGTTATGGCTGGAGGTGGCGGCCCATCTCACTCCATCGGAAATAGATATGGTGCGGAAACGGGCAGACGGCCTTACTTACGAGGAAATAGCGCCGGAACTGGGCGTTCACCCGAAGACGGTTTCCGGCCGTATGTACAGACTGAGAAAGCGGCTCCAAGGGCAAATCGACCTTGAGCGTCTGCTTTCACAAATTTTACAAGGAGGTTGCCTTCGATGAAGACAACGATTGACGAACTGGGACCCATTGAACTTTCCGGGACTGTGGTGGTTTCGGATCCCTGTTACGACCGTGACGTTTGGTGTATGAAACCCGGCGTCAAGGTCAAACCCGGCAAATACCGTGTATTTGTATCCCGTCAGAATGAAGGCCGTTTTGGGATCCGCATTGCCTGTATTATGGTTGTGCATGAGGATTATGAAGCGGCAGACATCAAAAAATGGGACGTCTGCTCCGGCAGCATTGGCGTGGACAGCGGGCAGTGCGGCATCTTTGACGATACCATATATCCGATGATGCAAGATCACCAGGATTTTGAACCGTTTTACGGTGAATGCTGTGCCCTGACACTCAGCGAAGAATCCGTTGGCATTTTGAGCAGCGACAAGGGCGTCGTATCATCCAGCGGTTACGGTGACGGCAGTTATACGTTATGTACTACCTTTCAGGACGGACATACCATCGGACTGCTGTTGGACTATGACCTCGGAAAGATGAGTCAAGTCATGCGGGCGTTGGTCGCACGTCAGAAGGGAGCGGCAAATCCATGAAAGCAACGGGTATTGTCCGCAGAATGGACGATCTTGGCCGTGTGGTGATTCCAAAGGAAATCCGCCGGATACTCAGGATTCGGGAAAATGATCCATTTGAAATGTTTACAACGGATGACGGCATTTTCCTAAAGAAACAAAAAGTCGCCGGCCGGATCACCGACAGTAAAATCCTGCTCGGCGCCATTCAGCAGATTGTGATGGCTCCGATACTGCTTTGCAACATGGACAGCGTTATAGATTCTGTGTGGATTGTTGAAAGCAAGTACAGAGGCCGCGCGCTTACGGATGAGATAACTCAGATCATCGAAGAACGCAATTTTTACGTTCACGGTGACGGGATGCCGGATGTGCCGGTCTTTGAAGGCAGCAAACTGATTGCCGAAATGATAATGCCAATCATCCCGAAGGGCTATCTTTTCGGCGCTTTAATCATTCCCCAAAGCGGCGAGCCGCTTCATTGGGACAACGCATCGCTTTCCCTCAAGATGGCGGCGAAGTATCTGGAGCTGTATCTTGAGGAAACGCTATAAATAATGGAGGTGTACTATGCACAAAGAATGGTGCGGCAAACCCTGTTCCGAATGTGAAACCCTCTGCGCGCTGGATGAATCCATGCCCTGCTCCCCAAACTGCGATAAACTGAGCGAAGAGGGACAGCCGATGAACCTGCGCGAATGTCTGGAACATGGTTGTGACGCGATAATCTGCGTTGACAAAATCCAAGAGGCTGTGGCGGCGGAAAAGAAGGCATACAAAAAACGGATCACCGGCCTGAGCAAAAACAAGGTGTATGAAACAGCATACGATATTCATCTGGTCGAGGAAATGACCTACCTCGTCTGCGATTGTCCTGAAAACTATAAGGACGATACAGACGTCATGTGGTTCCTATACAGCCTCAGCAAAGAGGGCAAGTTTCTGGATGAGTACCTAAAGTGGTCATACACACTGGATTCGGTGGATGTGTCAAATGTCGAAAAGACCTATGACACGCTGAGAGACTTTTGCGATTATCAGTCTGAAAAGACTGCGTGACCGCAGCACATTTGAAGGGCGTCGGAATCGGGAAACCGGTTCCGGCGTTCGTCTATTTAGAAAGGAAAGATTACGATGTCCATTAACGAAAGATTACTGCAAATCATCGAAAACGAGGATGATTGCGAATGTCTGGCCCTTGAGGTCAGCCGTCAGATTTTCACAGATGACGAAAACCCCGTCAAAAGAGGCCGTACCTTGGCGCGGGCTTATTTGGACGGCGATATTAACGGAATATTGAACGCTCTTTGCGGATGGGACATGGAATCTCTCATCAAGCTGGCGTTCAACGACGAAATGTGAGGTGGATTGCCTAATGAATACAGATCAAATGACACGGGCAGCCGCCTTACTAAGGCAGGAATTCGGAGACGACTGGCTGACCATCGCGCAAATGCTTGGCACGGAAAATCTGCGCCGGCGCGTTGGAAAGGAATTAACGTCTTTTATGGCGTTTCCGGAACGC
>WRHG01000246.1 GCA_009783365.1 Clostridia bacterium
TTCACAAGTGACAGCTTGTTGTATTTAAAGTAAAAATAGGCAATGACGGAAACGATTACTGCCGGTGATACAATGCAGCCGGCGGTAGCCATAACGGCGCCCGGCAAACCCGCCACATGGGAACCTACAAATGTGGCCGCATTGAGAATGATCGGTCCCGGCGTCATTTCACTGATCCCCACAAGGTCCGCGAACTGGGTAATGGTCAACCAACCATAATGATCAATCACGACATTTTTAATAACCGGGAGCGCGGCATACCCTCCGCCGATGCAGAACAGCGTGACTTGAATAAAACCAAAAAAAAGCGCAAGCAAAGTCATATCACCGCTCCTTGCCTTCTTTATTCACGAAATACAGGATCACGCCCAATAAAGCGCAAAACAAAATTACCAGGATAACATTCATCTTCAGCAGATAAGTTGCGACAAAAGCCCCTGCCATGACGGCTGCTTTTAAAAGAACCTGCTTGCCTTTGATTTCATTTGTGAAAAGTTGAAATGCGACATTGGAAATGACGGCGCAAGCCCCTGCTTGCATCCCTTTTAGCACCGCGCCGACTAAGGCGTTTTCACGAAATGCGTTGTAAAAGAGTGAAATGATCGATATTGTGATAAGCGGCGGCAGCGCCACACCAATTACCGCCAAGAACGCCCCTATCGGGCCGCATACTCTATAGCCGACCAGCAGCGCCGCGTTTACGGTTATCACGCCGGGCGACGACTGAGCAAGCGCTATTAAGTCGACCATTTCATCCTCGTCAATCCATTTCAGCTCGTCCACAAATCGTTTTTTAAACACCGAAACGATGACATAACCGCCGCCAAATGTAACCGCGCTGATTGCAAGTGAGGATGCGAAAAGAACGAGCCAGGTTTTGGCTTTATTTGTCAAAAGAATCCCCTCTTTCCATATGCAGGGGCGAATAAATCGATACGACGTCCCTTAGCCGGACAATCCCGCTTTGGACAACGTCCGCAAAGCAAACGCACCCGGCCAGGCGGCAGGAACGATTCTTCAAAAGGAGAGGGCATCCGTCGTAACAGCCCTTGCTGTAGCCGGTTATTTGCAAAACCGCCTTTCCTACGGATAGGAGAACGCCGCTTCCCAGTTCTTCCAAAGCCAGTCCCTCAACGAGCAGGTTCTCCCGGAATCGCCTGAAACAAAGCCCTTTTTCCGCTTGCGTATCCATCCACCGGCGGGCTTCAGCCGCAAGAATGCTGACCTGCCTCTTTCCTCCCCTGGGGAAATCCCCTTTTAGGCCAATTCCTTGCAGCAGGTCGATATTAAGCATGGGTTCGCCAGGTTCGCCTTTCCTTGGGTATCGCCATATGCCGACAATGCTAGCAATCAACAGTGATGACCTCCCCACAGTTTGCAGCGGTATAGCCGTCCAATTCCTGCAGCCTCCGGAGGAAGGGAGGGCTTTTCAGAAGGCTGATCAAGGAGCGAATATGCGCGAGCTCCAAAAACTCTGCCGGAATGGCAAAATCATACTCTTCACTGCCTATGGGGAGAAAATCCAACCCCATTGCCATTGCTGCGGACAGGATGCCCAGGCCCGCGTCGGCAGCGCCGTCCTTAACCGTAGCGGCAACCGCCATATGGGTGGCCGCCTCCCGGTCGTATCCTTCGATACCGGACGGATCAACGCCTGCTGCTTTCAGATGATAATCAAGCAGCACGCGGGTGCCCGCTCCACGCTGGCGGTTCACATAACGGCACCCGGTCAAATCCTCAACCCCTGTTATCCCCAAGGGATTTCCCCTTTTGACCATAAGTCCTTGCACCCGGCCGACGCCTTTGATCAGCGCCATGGGGCGGCCGGCAAAAAGCCTTTTCAGAAAGGGGATGTTGTAAACGCCGGTCTCCTCATCCAGCAAATGAGTCGGCGCGATGTGCGCCTCGCCGTTTTTTAAAGCCAAAAGGCCGCCCATGCTGCCTACATGGGTGCTTGATAAACGGACTCCATGGTAAACATTTGGCATTAAATCGGCGATGACGTCAAGAATGAGATCATGGCTGCCGATGCTGACCACTGTGCGCTCCAAGTCGTCCAGGCTTCGGCAAAGCACGACGCTAACGTCGGCGCCGGCTTCCACGCCCTCGCTGTCTTGCTCGATTACGCAAAAACCGTCGGCTTTCACCAGCGACATCGCGGCGCCCGCGCCCCGGGCCAGAGGGGAAGCCACCAAGCGTTCGCCGACCCGGCCCACCTTTACGCGAACGTATTCACGGTATTTCAGAGAGGAAACCAGCCTCCGGGTCAGCGTGGCCGTAACCACAGGCGCAGCCGCTTTCGGGAGGCCGGAGAGGGAGGACAATATGGGCGCCGCAAAGGCCTCGTATGCGAGAAAAGCCGATACAGGATATCCCGGGACCCCCACCACCGGCTTGCCGCTTATCATGGCGAGGATGACAGGCTTGCCGGGTTTCATGGCTACGCCATGAACCGCAACCTCCCCCAGTTCACGCATCACATGGACGGTGTAATCTTCCCGGCCGGCACTGGTCCCCGCGCTTACCAGCACCATATCGAACCGTTCCGCCGCGTCCCGCAGCCGCTCTTTTATCAAATCGTACTCGTCCTGAACCGGCGCGAATCGGAAGGGAACCCCTCCGCACTGCCTGACCAGCGCCTCGAACATGCGGGAATTGGACTCTATTATCCCGCCTTCCTTCATTTCGTCTCCGGGCTCCACCATTTCGGTACCGGTGGGAATAATGGCCACTTCCGGGCGTTTGCGCGCCGATATTCGCGTAATGCCTCCGGAAAGCAGCACTCCGATATCTATCGGGCGTATTTTGTGTCCGCCGGGCAGGATCATTTCACCTTGGACGATGTCCTCGCCCACGGGGCGAATATGCTGCCATGGCGCGGCCGACGAGCGGATCACTATTGTTTCGCCTTCTTTTCCACTGGTTTCCTGTATGTCTTCCGCCATGATCACCGCGTCAAACGGCGGTTGGACGGGGTCGCCCGTGTCCACCGGCAGAAAGTCCCCGCCCTGTTTAAGAGTGAGCGGTGAGGTTTCGCTCGCGCCATGAGTGCGAGCGCTGACCACCGCTACGCCGTCCATCGCCGCGCAGTCATACAGCGGCGAGTTGGAGCGCGCAAAAACGGCCTCGGCGGT
>WRHG01000247.1 GCA_009783365.1 Clostridia bacterium
TTCCCCAAACTTTCCGGGTACAAGGACGCCTTCGCTTTCATCCTCCTGATAATTATTTTGCTTGTCAAACCCACAGGGCTGATGGGCGAGCGGCTGGAGGAAAAAATATGAGGACAGGGATACGCGACTCGATATTGAACATCATGGCAGTGTCCGGATTCGCCTTCTTTTTATGGTGGGGCACGACTCCCGGAAACCTCGACGGTTACCAGTTGCGCATAATCAACCTGATAGCCATAAACGCCATTCTGGGGCTGTCGCTCAACCTGATCTACGGCATGACGGGAATGTTCTCGCTGGGGCACGCCGGATTCATGGCGATAGGGGCTTACGTTTCGGCGTTGTTGGTTCTTACGCCGGCGCAAAAAGCATCCATGTGGATACTTGAGCCCATAGCGCCGTGGGTGATGAACCTCCACGCTCCCTTTGTGATATCCCTCATACTGGCCGGCGCCGCCGCCGCTTTAGTGGGTTGGCTGGTAGCGTGGCCGGTGCTGCGCCTGGGCGGAGACTACCTGGGTATAGCGACTCTGGGATTCGCCGAGATCATACGAATACTGGTGGCCAATTTCACCCCCATCACAAACGGCCCTCTGGGCCTGAAGGGCATCCCTGCCCACACCAACCTGTGGATGAGCTACGGGTGCCTTGGAGTGGTGTTGTTTTTTACGATACGCCTGATGAACAGCAACTTCGGAAACGTGCTTCGCGCTGTGCGCGATGACGAAGTGGCGGCCAGGACCATGGGGATCGATGCCTTCAAAGTCCGTGTGCTGGCGTTCACGATAGGCTGTTTCGGAGGCGGCGTCGGCGGGGCCCTGATGGGCAACCTCATCACCACCATCGACCCGAAGATGTTCATGATAACCCAGACGTACAGCCTTTTGATGATAGTGGTCATCGGAGGCCTGGGGTCCATTACCGGCAGCGTCATAGGGGCTGTTCTGGTCACGACCATGCTGGAATGGCTCAGAATCGTAGAGAACCCTGTAACGATACTATCTTTCAGCATACCAGGCATACCGGGAATGCGAATGCTCATATTTTCGGTGCTTTTGATCGTCGTCATAATTTTCCGGAGCGAGGGGATCATGGGAACGAGAGAGTTCTCCTGGAACCGTCTTTTTGGCTTCTTTGGCCGCTTCGGCGGCGGACGCAGGCCGAAGGGAGCGCGGTGAGCCATGAATAGCGCGGACGCTAAAAAGAACGTCCTCGAAATAGCTCATGTTTCAATTAGGTTCGGCGGGTTGGTCGCGGTGAACGATTTTTCGATAGGCGTGCCGGAGGGCGGCATAGTGGGATTGATAGGTCCCAACGGCGCGGGCAAGACAACTGTGTTCAACATTGTCACCGGATTTTACAAACCAACGTCCGGTTCCGTGTCCTTCATGGGACGGACCATTACCGGCCTGCCTCCTCACAAGGTATGCGAAACCGGACTATCCCGCACCTTCCAGAACATACGCCTCTTCAGCAATGGAACCGTGCTGGAAAACGTCATGGTGGGGAGTTACGTCCGGCAAAAGGGGACGTGGTGGCAAAATCTGTTTCCGTTCATTTTTTTAAACGCCGCCAGAGAGGAGCGCGAAATTCGCCGCTCGTCGATGGCCCTTTTGGACCGCCTGGGGCTGGCGGCTCATGCCGGCGCGGTCGCGTCGTCTCTGCCCTACGGGGCGCAGAGGCGGCTCGAGATAGCGCGCGCCCTGGCCACGCAGCCAAAGTTCCTGTTGCTGGACGAGCCGGCAGCCGGAATGAACCCGCAGGAGTCGGAGGAGCTGCTGAGCTTTATCCGCAAGCTGCGGGACGATTTTGACCTGACCATTCTCCTGATAGAACACGACATGAAGGTCGTTATGGGGGTCTGCGAGCATATATGGGTGTTGGACATGGGCAAGCTGATAGCGGAGGGGACGCCGAAGGAAATTCAGGGAAATCACAGGGTGATCGAGGCCTACCTGGGCAAATCGAATAGCGAGGAGGCCGACGAATAATGCTTGACATTCGGAATCTGAACATCTGGTACGGAGGCATCCACGCCGTAAAAGGCGTTGACCTGTCCATCAAAAAAGGCGAGATAGCCACTCTGATCGGGGCCAACGGAGCGGGAAAAAGCAGCACGATCCGGGCGATAGCCGGACTTGTCAAGGGGTACAAAGGAACGATTCAGTACACCGGCCCCGGCGGTACGCCGGTTCAATTAAGCGGCCGCCCGCCGGAGGAAATGGTCAGGATGGGCATAGCCCTGAGCCCGGAGGGGCGGAGGATTCTGCCCCATTTGACGGCCGAGGAGAACCTGTGGCTCGGTGCTTACAGCCGCAATGACAACGCGGAAATAGCTAAAGATATAGACTACGTGTACAGCCTGTTCCCGCGCCTGAAGGAGCGCAGATCCCAGAAGGGCGGCACCCTGTCCGGCGGTGAGCAGCAGATGCTCGCGGTAGGGCGCGCCCTCATGAGCCGCCCCGAACTCCTGATGCTGGACGAACCCTCCCTCGGCCTGGCCCCCAAACTGGTCGGCGAGGTCTTCGACATCATCCGGGAGATCAACCGCCAGGGAAAAACCGTCCTTCTGGTAGAGCAGAACGCCTTCGCGGCCCTTTCGATAGCCGACAAGGCGTACGTCCTGGAGGTGGGCGCGATAGCCATCACCGGAACCGGCAAGGAACTGCTTCAGGATCCCCGGGTGAGGGAGGCGTATTTGGGCGGGTGATTATAAACTTATTCCATTTCTAAATCAAACGAAAGTTAATGTTCGCTTTACTGCTTCCCGCATCGCCTGCGAATCCCTATCCTGCGATGCTCCGGCGAACGCTCGCCTTCCTGGCTCGCTCGCGGCTAAGCAATAAAGCTCACTTTTGGTTGCGAATTGGTATTACATTAAGTTTGTGGAGGAAAATTTCAATACGATATACATGAAGATCATGTTATTAATGATTCTATATTCGCCTTTTATCCCAGTTGGGTTTATTGCGTGGATCTTTTTCATGCGGTTCAAAAAATTATCGAGTTTCTGTTCTTCTTTAGGCGACAAAGTTGATTTTAGTTCTGTTCTGGTGAACACAGTTTGCCATGATTTATTGAGAATGACCGCTACTTTTTTCAAAATAGAAATATAGTCTTTGCTTTGCAACGC
>WRHG01000248.1 GCA_009783365.1 Clostridia bacterium
AAAAACCTACAGCGATTTTTCCATCTCAATTGACTTCGAGGTAGCAGAGGGGGAGACACTCGCGCTGGTTGGCCCTTCCGGCTCAGGTAAAACGACGGCGATTAATTTAATAGCAGGGCTTATTAGGCCCGATTCGGGAAAAATCATTATTGACGGGGAAGATATCAGCACCCTCCCCCCCTGGAAAAGGAATATCTCTCTGGTCTTTCAGGATCTGGCACTTTTTCCACATCTGGATGTAGGCGGCAATATCGCATACGGTCTTTTTATTCGGAATGTTCCAAAGAGCGAACGCCTGAAGATCATCGAAGAAACGCTGAAAATCGTCCGCCTCCCGGGTTACGCCTCACGGCGCATCCATACCCTGTCAGGCGGCGAACGACAGCGTGTCGCTATTGCCCGCGCTCTCGCGTCAAATCCCGATCTGCTGCTTCTCGACGAGCCGTTCTCAAGTCTCGACGCTCCTTTACGAAACTCAATGCGCCGCGAGTTCCTGGAACTGCGTATCAAATCAAAAGCAGCATGCATATTTATAACTCATGATCGCGAAGAAGCGATGATGCTGGGGGATCGCATCGCGCTGATGACAGGGGGACGCATCGCAGAAACCGGACCGGGAAGAGAGCTTTTCCTTGAACCCAAAACAGAAACTGCGGCGCGGTTTTTTGGCGCGGGCCAGGTGCTGCCTTGCCAGGTTTTGGAAAGCCATGAAAAAGAAACAATCGTTTCTTCCGCTCTGGGAGTTTTGGCCGTTCCCCATAGTGCTGAGTATAACCCTGCATCTCCCAAGCTTTTTGTTCCGCATGATGCCATCATGTATGATAAGCCGTCAAGCGAAACAAGATGGAAACCCTTTAGCGCCCAGTGCATTGGCTCTTTCTTTGAGGGCCAGCGCTTAGTTTTAAAGCTTCTCCTGCATGACAACGAACCAATTCCCATGGAGATTATCGCGAGCCCAAGGACAAAGCCCCCGGCTACTGGCAGCGCAATAGATCTATGGGCAGATCAAAGCCTCCTCAGGTTTGTTAATGCAGAACAGCCTAACAGCAACCCTTAACAGCACAGGCCGATGGCGCTACAGCATCTTTCATCAGAACAACCTTTACCTGTCCTGTGGAATGCCGCCCTTCCAGCGCCACGTCCACGATGAGTTCAAGCTTCGCGCCGTTGAAACAGCATGCGCTGAATGTAAACTCCGCCTCCGCTTTGGAACCAGTCAGATTATTCAAAGGCTTAAGCACGCTGCTTCCGCTCAGGATTTGAATGCCATCGGGAGCATAGAGAGAAATCTTTGCCCACTGCTGCTGCCTCATGGTAAAAGAATTAGTCACTGTCACTTTGATGGTTCTCTTGTCAGCATCGTTAAAAAACGCGGAGTTATTGTAATCAACCATTATATTGAAAGCCGGAAAACTATGCCGCGTAATATAGGGCGATAGGGCCGTTAGTTCCGCTACAGGCAGCTCTTCACTTCTGCCGCTGCTGTTAATTAGAGGAAGATAATCTTTTGCGGTATTGCAATAGAGATCTTTCCCTTCAAGGCAGTTAATAGTCATGCCTTCTGGGGCCAGAATGTCGCAAAGGCCCTGGCCTAAAAAGCCCGGAACCGCCCGTATTACTCTGTCCGTAAGCTGGGTGACCGTGTCTGGCACCCATACGCCCCCGCTGGTTTTGTCGATGCACATGGTAACAATTCTGTCGTCCAAGGGCTTGGTCCACTTTTCCGGCAGTTTTGACGCGCCGCTGATGATCCCCAACAAGGCTCCCAGAGTCGCGCAGGTACAGTCAGTGTCTTCGCCGCATTTATTCGCCAGGATTATGGACTTCCCAAAATCCCCTTCGCCGTAAAGGAGGCCGGCAATGGTAAAGCCAACGTTTTCCGGAGCGTCAAAGCCAGGCGCGCCGATCTCCATGCCCTCGTTCCCTTGGGTTTTTACTTCGCTCAATTTGCAGCCCTGAATGCCGAATGTACCGGGCGCTTCGTTATGAATCCTCTTGCGGGCTTCGAGAAGATCAACCTTGCCCTTATAGCACTCCAGGGCCTTTTTCACGCAGCGGGCCACAGCGCTTTCTGAGGGTATGTAAGAGAGGCCAATGTCTACCAGCTTAAAGGGATCGCTTTCGGTAAACGCAGCGCTTTGAATGGCGGCGCAAAACACTTCTCCGTACATCCCCTCGCCCTGGTGATCCACAATGGCATCCTCGTAGGCATAGCGGGCCGCAAGCTGGGGCAGACCGGGCGCAAGGCAGGCCCAGATTTCGGAACGGATAAAGCAGCCGCAGCTGTCCTTGTAGGTGTTGTCGATTAGGCCGGACAAAGGCGGCTCCAGCCCAGCTCGTAGATTTGCTTTTCCGGTTCCGTATTCCACCCAGTTGGGAATGACATAGGAAAGCCAATAATCCCCAAGGATAGAAGCGTTTACGTTCCGTCCGTAGCGCTCCACTGCAGCCAGCCATACAATCTGCAAATCCAGATCGTCGTTGGGCGGCGGCCCTTTTGAAAGATCCTGGATATAGAACTCCGCATCGTTTACCTGGCGTCTGCCTTCAAAAGGCGCACCCAAAACACCGCCAATGTTCTTCCCGGCCCAGCAGCCCATTGCCTTGTCTTTGTAGGTCTTAAAATTCAGCAGCATACATTGCCTCCTAAATATTGCGTCTTAAAATGTATCGCCCCGAAGGAGCTTTTGCTTTTGCTTTATATAATAGGTAAAATTTTCCAAAGAAATATCCGGCGGCGCCAAGTGATCGATGGTGGGAATAAAGCCTCCCTCCTCAATCAAAGGAACAAAGGTCCGCAAATGCGAATCAATGGCATTTTTCCCGCTGGCAATGCAGCGCTTGTCAACTGCCCCCCAGAGCCGCAAATCCCGGCCATATTTGGCGCGCAGCTCTATGGGGTCCATGCTTTCGCTGGCCCGTTCAATGGGCCAAATGCCGTCAACCCCCGCTTCCATGAGAAGCGGTATGAGCGGCTCGGAATTCCCGTCAGTATCCACAATTACATAGCGGGTTCCTTTGCTCTTTACATAATCAACTAAGCGCCGCATGTGGGGAAAAATGAAACGC
>WRHG01000249.1 GCA_009783365.1 Clostridia bacterium
CGACTATTTTGGCAGTTCGCCGCATTACTTCAATCACGGTATATACGATTGTGTTGTTTTCCTTAAGGATGGAAGCGTAGATGTGCCAATTAGAAGTATTTTTGACAGGTATCGCGCGCAAACCTTTTCGTCTGATTTCACTTCCTTTATCGATTCCATCGTGGATTTAGGAGACGCTTATAATGAAACGTTTATGCTCAAATGATGGAAGAATCACAGCAATAGCCGCCGCCCTTCCGGACAGCGCGGCGGACATCGGCGACGATGCTTTTTCTGATTGTGAGCAACTCGTCCTAAGCGTATAAGAAGGCAGCTGTGCGGCTGGATACGCAGAGGAGTACGGTATTCCATACGTGTTGGCAACGGAGTGAACGGTTGTAAAAAACGACGGCTTATCTCAATGCGCCGTCAGACCGGTTCTCCGCCCAGTGTTGCGACACCGCCCAACAAGTCCTTGCCAGCTTCAAAAGCCGTCTTGTCGAATACAACAAGCGAAACGGTTATGTCGTTTTCATTGAGACAATCGCGGATGGCCGATGTTGCCACTCGCAGAGCCTCGATTTTTGGGTAGCCGTATATCCCGCTTGAAATAAGCGGAAAAGCAACGCTTTCACAGCCGTGCTTCGTTGCCAGCTTCATGGAGTTGATGTAGCAAGCCCTTAAAAGCTCTTCTTCGCCGTGCTTGCCGTCTTTGTAAACAGGTCCGGCGGTGTGGATTATGAATTTTGCCGGAAGATGAAACCCCTGTGTAATGACCGCTTCGCCTGTTTTTATCGGGGCAAGGTTATCACAAGCGTTTTGCAGTCTGTCCGCACCCGCCGCCGCAAAAATCGCGCCGCAAACGCCGCCGCCCATTTGCAAAGCTGTGTTGGCGGCGTTGACGACGGCGTCAACTTTCAGTTTCGTGATGTCGTTTCGGATTATCGTAAACGGCAGAGGCCGCACCTCCCGCTATCGCAAACCTGTTCCGCCCGCTTCGTCACCAATACGAAAACCTTCGGATTGCTGTTGCTTTTCGGAGATCGCTATGGAAAACTGCCTTTGTTCGCCGTCCGCAACGCCGTCAAGAAAAATATTGTAGCCTGTATGTGAATGTGTGCGGTTATCGCAACGATACCGCCATACGTTTGTGCGAGGCTGTATTGAGAGAATGATTCCGCTCCATTTGATTTTTTCCATTTGCTCCGTCCTCCGAGGAAACCTCTGCGCTGTTTCTTCGCGCTCACATCCAGCTTCCGTAAATCGATATATTTCATTTTTTATTATACCATACAACAGTCAGTATAAATTGTGTTAAAGTCTGCAGATACATATAGAAAGAGTTATGCTGTAGAGGGCATTTCAAATGAAATGCCCTCTACAGCATATGCAACGGTCTGTTTGCGGCACATTCGGGTATTTGCTGACAGGGAGGTGATGCCTAAAATTCTTCAACGGAAAGGAACAAAGTATCCAGAGCACGAGGCGGTCACCTGTTGGGCGTCCAGAGCATAGCCACCGCGGTCGGCGGCGTGGACTTGACAGGTTGTCGATGAAAATGCTACACTGCGCGGCTGACGGCGGGAGATAAACATGGAGTCCAAAGTATCCGTCGCCGTCGGCAATAGAAAGATAGCATTTTCATCAGTCTGTCCACCTCATCATTCTTCATGGCAAGCCAGCTTGAAAACTCGGACAACTTCATTTCTCCGCGCTTGACCGCGCCCTTCCTCATGGGTTCCCCGCGCACACGCACAGCAGATGCCGCAGGCGGCTTAAGAACAGGATGCTCGCGGGCATCCTTTTTCGCAGGGTTTGGGACGCAGTACCAACGAGCAAATCGCCTGGGGTATATACCCAGGCATTGCTCGCAAGGCCTTTTCTCGTGGCCCGTAAGGAAAATGCTGACGGATTTGATAAGGTATGGTATGATGCTATCATCAGGGCATCTTAAAGCCTGCCTGGTCATCTCCTCCGCGTACACCGCCTGGGCGAGGGTGGCGTACTAGAAGTATACTCGACTACCCTGCCCTCGTAAAAATTCACACCTACGGGTCGCTTTCCGCCTACGGCGAAAGAACCCACAGGGTCCGTGCTTTCCTACGATGCACTCACTAACGTCGCCACTCAACGTATCTGCAGCTGCCGGCTACGCCCCGTCGCTTTCATTGTCGTGCGTTTCGTTATCGCTTACGCACTCGTGCCCATCTTGGCATTTCGGTCGTCGTACACGCCACTACCGCGTACTGTACTTGCCTCAAGCTCACTTGCCACTTCGTGGCAGGGCGCACTGCGACCATACTTCCCTCCAGTGCCGCTCCGTCTCCTTGCGGCAACCAAAATACTGCGCCGCCTTACCGGATGCTATTGCGCAAACTGCTAAAAAACCAACAGTGCTCCCCACCATCACGGCGCCCCAAGCCAAAGCAATCAAAAAGCAAACTCGATACCGACGACCCGGGAGGAATCATCATGCTGAATCAAAAGCTCTTCTTGAACAATAGGCTCATCCCCTTAACCTTGGCATTCCTTCTCCTCACCGGTCCATTCGCCGCCCTGCCCCTGCCAGCCCTGGCGGCCAACAGCGTCCCCTACCTGGGCGAAAGTGGTGTACCGGAAGTATGCCCGGCTATCACCGGCGTTTTGACCGCCGACGCCAGGGGCCCCGCCCCACTGGGGGCCACCGGCGCCACCACCTGGTACCTCCTCGGAGGGATCTTCGCCAATACCGGCCCCTTCGTTGTCACCGGAGACGTCCGCCTGATCCTGGAAGACGGCTGCGATGTCACTGTGAATGGGGGTATCGATGTCCCCCCCGGGGCCGGACTCACCCTCTACGCCCAGTCCGCGGACGCGGGCGCCGGCAGGTTGACCGCCGTCGCCAGCATCGACAACGCGGGCATCGACAACGCGGGCATCGGCGGCTTCGGTACCGACGCTGGTGCCATCACCATCCACGGCGGCACGGTCACCGCCACCGGCGGCTGCAGTCGCGGTATCGGCGCCAGCGGCGGCGGCGCGGGCATCGGCGGCGGCACCGGGGGCACAGGCGGGCCAATCACCCTCACC
>WRHG01000250.1 GCA_009783365.1 Clostridia bacterium
GCGATTTCGTTCTCAGGAATACCCTGTGCCACGAGTTTGTGCCGGATATCGTCATAGATGGTGAAGCTCCCGTCCCCTTTGGGCGTGGACATGTCACAAAACACCAACTGCGTCAGCTTTTCCGACTGCCTCTCTCGCCATATCAGCGCGATGTTTTCAACACATTGATTCACCTTGCTGCCGGGATCATCGGGCAGCATAGGGTTGATGACCCGCTGGTCAAGCCCCAGCTTACGCCCGTCAGACGTGATCGCGAGCATGTTGTCCTGTTCGGGTTTGACGCTTCCGGAGTGAACCGCCGCTGCCCGTTTTGATAGCTCCCGCACCATGCCTTTTTGCATCTCGCTGGGCTTGGTCACTACGTTATGATAGACAGCCTCCGGTGTAGGCAAATGAAGCTGGTCAGAGGTCTTGATGTCCGCGGCTTCTTTGAAGAGCGCCATCAATTCCGGCATGTTGAAAAATTTTGCGAACCGTGTCCGGGCGCGATAGCCGGTTCCCTCCGGCGCTAGTTCAATAGCGGTGGTGGTTTCCCCGAAGGTGGACGCCCAACTGTCGAAGTGACTTAGCCCTTTTTCGTTCAGCATATCGTGTTGCAAATAACGCATCATGGTGAACAGCTCCACCATGGAATTGCTCACAGGGGTTCCCGTAGCGAATACCGTACCCCGGCTGCCCGTCTGTTCATCCATGTACCGGCATTTCAGGTACATATCGGATGACTTCTGCGCGTCGGTGGTAGATAACCCCGCAACATTGCGCATCTTTGTATACATAAAAAGGTTTTTATAGTTGTGCGCCTCGTCTACATACAGCCGGTCCACACCCAACTGCTCAAAAGTCACTACATCGTCCTTACGCTTGTTGTTCAAGAGCCTATCGAGGCGGGTTTCCAACTGTTTCTTGGTACGTTCCAACTGCTTTATGGTGAATCGCTCCGCTTTTGCGGTTTGCAATTCCTCAATGCCTTCCTCGATTTCCGCAATCTGTTCGTTTAGATGCTCCTCCTGCCGTTCCAGGGATACGGGAATCCTTTCAAACTGGCTGTGCCCCATGATGACGGCATCGTAATCGCCCGTGGCGATCCTGGCACAGAATTTCTTGCGGTTCCTGGTCTCGAAATCCTTCCTGGTTGCAACCAGGATGTTGGCGGATGGGTAGAGCCGCAGAAATTCGGAGGCCCACTGCTCTGTCAGGTGATTGGGCACGGTAAACAGCGCCTTTTGACATAAGCCCAGCCGCTTGGATTCCATGCAGGCGGCAACCATTTCAAAGGTCTTGCCTGCCCCAACCTCGTGAGCCAGCAGCGTATTGCCTCCGTAGAGAATATGAGCAATGGCGTCCCGCTGATGGGGGTGCAGGACGATCTCCGGGTTCATGCCGGAAAAGGTGATATGCTCGCCGTTGTACTCCCTGGGCCTGGTGGAATTGAACATCACGTTGTACCGCTCCACCAGCGCCTGCCGCCTGTCCGCATCCTTCCAAACCCAATCCCGAAAGGCGTCCTTAATAACCTGCTGTTTTTGCTGGGCCAGGGTGGTGGCATTGACGTTCAGGACGCGCTTTTCATGTCCATCCGCATCCTCCACCTTGTCATAGATGCGGATATCCCGCAGGTTCAGGGTTTCCTCCAGAATGCGGTAGGCGCTGGCGCGGTTGGTGCCGTAGGTGGTGTAAGCGGCTACATTATTATAGGAAACGCTATTTTTGCCCGTAATGTTCCACTCCGCGGTGAAAGGGGAGTAATTCACGGTAATGCTGGCCCGCAGATAGGAGGGTGGTTCCAACAGTTCCTCCATGAACGATTGAATGTATGATTTATCAATCCATGTTGCCCCCAGCCGCACATCAATCTCGGAAGCGTCCAGCTCCTTGGGCATGGCTTTTTCCAGCGCCTCCACATTGGTGAGAAAACGCGGATCGGTTTCCGCCGCGATCTTTGCCGCTTCCAGCTTCTCCCGGACGTTGCCGGACAAGTATTCGTCCGCGGGAACATATCGCAGAGGCTCACTTTCATCCTCGGCTGGCAGGGGAAAGACAACGCCGCGAAGCTCGGTTGTAAGTTCCTCCCTGGACTTGCCCGTGAGCCTTTCCATATAAGCCAAATCCACCTGCGCCTTTTCCGCAATGGACACGGCAAGCGCCTCGCTGGCGGTGTCCACATGCTCTACGGCCTGGGCCGGACGGATGGTGCGCTTTGTAAACATGTCGGCTTTCCGTTCCAAAGCGCCATCCTCATCCAGGACTTCCAGGGAACACAGCAGATAGTAGGAGCTGTCGTCTGAAAAGGCGTTAGCGTTTCCGCGCCCGTTGATGAGGCCATACTTGCCTGTAAAATCATCATAGAGGACGTTCAGCCGCTGTTGGGTTTCCCGTATGAGGGTGTCCGGCGCATTATCAATCTGCTGGCTGATCTGCTCCCTAACACAGTCCCGCATTTCTATCAGGCCGCGCACGCGCTCTTTGGCAGTGGCGTTCAGCTCCGGCCTCACCATGCGGCTGTTTTCCCGGTAGTACACCTCCCCGTCCACAAGGGTATAGGAGAAATTCCGCACATTCGGGTCCGCCGGGATAGAATCATCAATAGCTTCGCCTTCGCCCAGGTCAGGCAGCTCCGCCTCGGTGATCTGCCCTCGGATGTTCGTCATAGCCTGGGAAAGCTGCTGTGAAAGATCCTCGCCTTCAATGGGCAAACACGCCGTTTCATTCTGCTTTCCGTGCATGCTGTCATCCCAAGCCATCTTGCCAAGCACCATTTCCGGATAATCAGCGAAATAGCTATTGACGGGAATCCCATCCTCGGTGGTATTCAGATGCACCCAGTCCGGCTCAATGACGATGGGCCGGTCCCGCTTTTGCAAAAAGAGGATGTCGCTGGTGACTTCTGTACCCGCATTGGCTTTGAAAGCATTGTTGGGCAGGCGAACCGCGCCCAGCAGTTCCGCCCGCTGTGCGATGTACCGTCTTACCTCCGGGGATTGCTTGTCCATGGTGCCCTTGGATGTGATGAAAGCGATAACGCCGCCCGGACGCACCTGATCTAG
>WRHG01000251.1 GCA_009783365.1 Clostridia bacterium
CCTGCACTGTTTTGCTCGACGGGAAAGCGGTGAACGGCTGCCTCGTGCTCGCTATCAGCGTCGACGGCAAAGAAGTGCTCACCCTTGAGAGCCTCGGCACGGGCAATACACTGCACCCCCTGCAGAAATACTTCGCTAAACTGGGCGCCAGCCAGTGCGGGTATTGCACGCCCGGCATGATTTTATCAGCGAAGCACCTGCTTGACAAAAACCCTTCCCCATCCATAGATGAGATAAAAGAAGGGATATCCGGAAACCTGTGCAGGTGTACCGGATACGTAAAAATCATAGACGCGGTTATCATGGCGGCGGCGTATTTCCGCGAAAACAAACCGATACCAGCCCAGAGGGAACGGGTTATTGTCGGCGATTCCTTTCCCAGGGTGGACGCGGCGGAAAAAGCACTGGGAACCGGGGTCTATGTGGATGACATAACCCTGCCGGGTATGCTGTACGCCAGGGCTCTTCGCAGCAGGTATCCCAGAGCGCGGGTGGTAAACATAGATATCTCGGCCGCGGAAAAGCATCCGGATGTGGTGCGTATCCTTACCGCGAAGGATGTGCCCTTCAACAAAACCGGGCATATCGTGCAGGATTGGGATGTGATGATCGCCGAAGGAGCCGTTACCCGGTATGTGGGGGACGCCATCGCACTGGTGGCTTGCCGGCGGGAAGACCGGTTGGAGGAAGCGCTGGCGCTGATCCGGGTGGATTATGAGGAGTTGCCCCCCGTATCCAGTCCGGCGCAGGCTCTGGAGAAAGACGCGCCGCTGCTGCACGAACAGGGGAATGTGCTTTTTAAACAGCGACTGAGCCGGGGAGATGTGGAAGACGCCATGTCAAGGGCGGCATATGTTGTGTCGCGACATTACTCCACACCCATGACCGACCATGCTTTTATGGAACCGGAATGCGCCGTTGCCATGCCGGATCCGGATGTTGAGGGCGGCCTTTTGCTCTACACAGGTTCCCAATCGGTATACGATGAACGGAGGGAAATCAGCCGCATGCTTCGGCTGCCGCCTGAGAAGGTACGCTGCCGGTCCAAGCTGGTGGGCGGCGGTTTTGGCGGGAAAGAGGACATGAGCGTGCAGCATCATGCCGCGCTGATGGCCTACCATACCGGTAAGCCTGTTAAGGTGCGATTTTCAAGGGAGGAGAGCCTGAAGGTTCATACAAAACGCCATGCGATGGAAATTGACATCACCACCGCATGCGACCGGGAGGGAAAGCTGATGGCCCTGCGGGCTGCGCTGGTGTCGGATTGCGGTGCCTACGCCTCCCTGGGCGGGCCCGTGCTGCAGCGGGCGTGCACCCACGCCGCGGGGCCCTATCACTTCCATAATATTGATATTACGGGTACCTGCGTATACACCAACAATGTGCCCGGCGGCGCTTTTCGAGGTTTTGGGGTCCCCCAGAGCTGCTTTGCCGCCGAGCAGAATTTGAACCTGCTGGCGGAGATGGCAGGTATATCACCCTGGGAAATCCGCTATCGAAACGCCATTCGCCCGGGGCAGGAATTGCCCAATGGGCAGATCGCCGCCAGCGATACCGCTTATGCGGAATGCTTGGAGGCAGTGAAGGATGTATTTGATTCCCACCCCTATGCAGGTATCGCGGGGTGTATGAAGAACGCCGGGGTAGGTGTAGGGCTCACGGATATCGGCCGTTGCAGGCTGGTGGTTTCAGGCAGGAAGGTTCATATTCGGACCTCCGCCGCTTGTATGGGACAAGGGGTTGCCACAGTTTGCACTGCTATTGTATGTACGGTGACGGGCATAAACCGGTCGCTTGTGGTGCATGAGCGGCCCGATACCGCGCTGACCCCCGATTCGGGTACTACCACGGCCAGCCGTCAGACCCTCTTCACCGGGGAAGCCACCCGTATGGCGGCACAAAAGCTGAGGGCGGCTCTTGACGCCGCGGGGCGTATTGAAGCCCTGGAAGGACGGCAGTATGACGCCGAGTACAGCGGAGAAACAGACTGTATGGGCATTGACAAACAGAATCCAGTAAGCCATGTGGCGTATAGCTTCGGGGTGCAAGTGGCAGTGATGGATCGAGAAAAACGCGTGGAACGTATTGTGGCAGCCTATGACGCGGGCCGCGTGGTGTGCCCCAAAGCCTGCGAGGGGCAGGTGGAAGGAGGCGTGCTGATGGGTATGGGTTATGCCCTTACGGAGAATTTTGTGATGGACGGCGGATATGTGTCAAGCAAGTACGGAACCCTGGGTTTGCTTCGCGCCACCGACGCGCCGTCTATCGATGTGATTTTTGTGGAAAGGGAAAGCGAGGGCGGGCTTGCCTTTGGTGCAAAAGGGATCGGTGAAATCAGCGCCATACCCACCGCAGCCGCCATTGCGCATGCCGCATGGCGGGTGGACGGTGAATTCCGCCATAAACTCCCTATTGAGCATACCGCTTACCGGAAATAGTTGAATTATCCCATGGCAAATTGTTTGGCGGGCATCATCAAAATGCCGTTCTTGCATTTGCCGGGCAAGAAGCAGTTACGGGTAAATTTACGAAACCGTTGCTATGGGCGAATTGACATTTGCCTATGCGCCCGGTATACTTAATCCATGGATCATTATGCCGGGAAACCTAATGGAGCCCCATGTTCAGGGCAAATCAGCCTGGTGGAAGGAGGAGGAATGTGAATCCTGTTTCTTTGGATGATATGGCAAGGCTCACCCAGTTGCTTGAGACCGCGGGCCGGGACATGCCATCCCCACAGGCGCAAATGGCTGCGAAGACAAACGTGGTACTGTCTTCTCTCATGCTGCTTATCGCATCGGAGGCCATTGCGTGCATGTCCGCCGGTAACGGCATGCCGTGGGGCGACAGCTATGGGCTGACGGCGGCGGTCATGGCGGAAACCGCGTCCCTTCTGTCGGAGAAGGGCATACACCCCGCACAGCTCAAGGATATGCTTTGCCAGCCCGGAAGCCTTGCCATCGAAGCGCTTCAGGCCCTGGAGCAGGCGCGCTTGCGCACGGCCATGATCAACGCCTGCAACGAGGCCTGCGTCCAAATT
>WRHG01000252.1 GCA_009783365.1 Clostridia bacterium
CTTTGGCCGCGGATGTTCATGCTTTTTTTATGGAGCTGGAAGGGGCTGGCGGGCATACGATGACGGATCTGGTGAAAGCGCCGGAGCAGATGAAGCCTGTAATTTTGTCGTTGATACGGCGTGAAAAGAACAACGCCTTGTCAGGGAAGCCTTCGGGGATCGTGGCAAAGATGAATTCCTTGTCGGATCCCGAGGTTATCGCGGCGCTGTATGGCGCCAGCAGGGCTGGGGTTCCCATACGGCTGATTGTCCGAGGCGTCTGCTGCCTGTTGCCTGGGATCCGCGGCTTAAGCGAAACCATTCAGGTGCGTTCCATCATAGGGAGACATTTGGAACACGCAAGGGTGTCCTGGTTCCTGAATGGCGGAAAAAGGCAAGTATACCTGTCGTCGGCAGATTGGATGTCCCGCAATCTGGACCGGCGCGTGGAGTCGATGTTTCCCATCAAGGATGAAACCTGTAAGCAGGCTGTTGAAAACGTTCTCTGCCTGCAACTCAGAGACAATCAAAAAGCGTGGCGGGCTAAACGAGACGGTTCCTATGAGCGTATAAGCGGCGCGGAAGGGGAAGATGCTGTTAACGCACAGGAGGAATTGCTGCGCCGCCTGCAAGAGGTTTTCGAAGAATGTGCGCCGCAGGAACACTTGCTGGATCTATAAAAAGGCGCGGATCATGCGCGCCGTCGGAAAGGTATAGCGTTATGGGAAAACCCAACTGGAAGACCTTGGTACGGGAGGACCGGGAAGCCGTTTTGGCAAGGGATCCCGCCGCAAAAAGCATGATGGAAGTACGGTTGTGCTATCCCGGGCTTGCTGCCCTGAAGTCCCACCGAAGGGCGCACGGCTTCTATCAAAAGGGTCATGTGCTGCTGGCGCGTGTGTTGAGTCAGTGGGCGCAGCACAGGACTGGCATTGAAATTCATCCGGGGGCGCAGATTGGCCGAAGGATGTTCATTGACCATGGAGACGGGGTAGTAATCGGCGAGACCGCCATTATTGGCGACGATGTTACCATCTACCAAGGCGTAACGCTTGGAGGCACGGGGAAGGATGTTGGGAAACGCCATCCCACGATTGGCAACGGGGTTACCATCGGAGCGGGAGCGAAGGTGCTGGGCCCGATCCGCATTGGCGACCACTGTAAGGTAGGCGCAGGCGCCATTGTGCTGAAGGACGTGCCGGACCAGTGCACCGTGGTAGGGAATCCGGGCCGCGTTGTTAAAAAGGACAGGGTACTGCCCCAAAACGAGGTGGATCTGGATCATGCGAACCTGCCGGATCCGATGCTGGAACGGATGGAAGCCCTTGTGAAGCGGCTTGCCGCCTTGGAACGATGTTTGGCGAGGCATGCCAAGCGGCTGGGCTGCGAGGAGTGCGAGGAGAAGAAAAGCGGCGCGCCCTGCGCGCCGGATGGCCGAGGCGCGCAGGACTTTGAAGATTGACCCGGGCGGTTCCAATGCGAATGAAGGAGGAAGATTCATGCGTATATACAACAGCATGACCCGTCGGAAGGAGCTTTTCACGCCAATCCGGGAGGGAAGGGTCGGTATTTACGCTTGCGGGCCTACGGTCTATCATTATTTTCACATTGGCAATGCCAGGCCGTTTATCATGTTTGACGTTCTTCGCCGATACTTGGAATATCGGGGTTATGAAGTAACCTTTGTGCAAAATTTCACAGATATTGACGACAGGATGATTCAGCGGGCTCAAGAGAATGGCGAAACGGTCAACGCCATCGCAGAGCGGTTTATTCAGGAGTACTATACGGATGCGCGGGAATTGGGTATCAGACCCGCCACGGCGCATCCCAGGGCTACCGAACATATGCCGCAGATCCTCCGGCTCATTGAGAAACTATTGAGCAAGGGCCTGGCTTATCAAAGCAACGGAGATGTATACTACCGGGTAAAGGCCTTTTCCCAGTATGGCCGCCTCTGCGGGCAGAATCTGGCGGAGTTGGAATCTGGCGGACGCACCCTGGCGGATGTGGAGGAGCAGAAGGAAGATCCGTTGGACTTCGCGCTATGGAAGGCGCAAAAGCCCGGTGAACCCGCTTGGGAAAGCCCGTGGGGCATGGGCCGCCCCGGCTGGCACATCGAGTGTTCAGCCATGTCTACCGCCTATCTGGGAGACCATTTCGATATTCATTGCGGCGGCAAGGATTTGCTGTTTCCGCACCATGAAAACGAGATCGCCCAAACCAGCGGCGCCACCGGGAAACCCTATGTGAACTATTGGATGCACAATGGATTTTTGAATATCGATAACGAGAAGATGAGCAAATCGGCGGGGAACTTCTTTACGGTACGGGATATCAGCAAGGATTATGACCTGGAAGCCGTGCGAATGTTCATGCTTTCCGCCCACTACCGGAGCCCAATCAATTTCAGCCGGGAATTGGTGGAGCAGGCTGTGAGCAGCCTGGAGCGGCTGTATATCGCCCGGGATCATTTAGCATTCCTGTTGGATTCCGCTGCGGACAGGCTGCCCAATGAGGGGGAATGCGCTTTTATCACCCAATGCGACAGGGCGCTGGAGCGGTTTCGGGAGGCTATGGATGACGACCTGAACACAGCGGACGCTTTGAGCGCGGTGTTTGAGCTGGTACGCGAAATTCATAAACTGCCGCAAGCAGAGGGAAGCAGGCGGGCTGTTTCCTATGGGCAGCAGACCCTTTCGGAGATGACGGGCGTATTGGGCCTGCTGATGAAGCGGGAGGACGATATAGATCCGGAGGTACAAGCACTGATGGACCAGCGGGCGGAAGCGAGGAAGAATAGGGATTGGAAACGCAGCGACCAGCTTCGGGACGCCATCAAGGCCCTTGGGTACACCTTGGAGGATACCCCGGGGGGACAGAAAGTGCGCAAGGATGTGTAAAGAATGCGCCCATTGGGAAAGAAGCACGAGATCCTTTGGCGGATTCTTTGTGTCTTTCTGGCGGCCGCAGCGGCAATCTGGACGATCCCGCATGTAAACTGGCAGGTGAGAGGGAAAGCCGCGCGCATGC
>WRHG01000253.1 GCA_009783365.1 Clostridia bacterium
CCCCAGTCGCCTTTTAAAATATTTGTTATCCAGCGCACATATTGCACGTGAATGGGCAAATCCAAACCAAGCTGGTGCCTCACCTCAGCCAGCGCCTGAGGCGTAGCCCTGGGGCCAAGCATGATCAGCGCCGGATCTCCGGGCGTAAATTGCAGGATCAAAAATACTATGATCGAAATTCCCAACAACACTGGTATTACACCCAGTGCCCTTTTACCCGCGTATTTGAGCATGAAACGATCCCTTTCGTAAAGCGGGGGCAGACGAGCCCCCGCTTTTAAAGCAGTTCGTCAGTCGGTGAAATCCACTTTGTGGAACCGGAACAGGGCGCGCGGATGGAGAGTAAAGCCCGTGATGTTCCTGTCCATCACCACGATCTGGGTTTCATGATCCACAACCAGATGCGGAACTTCCGTCATAAGCATCTTCTGCGCTTCGGCGTACAGGGCTGTACGTTTGGCCAGATCAGAGGTGGTGCGCGCTTTTATCAGGATATTGTCAAACTCCTCGTTGGAATAATAGGCGCAGTTGTAACCCAGCGGCGGAATCTGGCGGCCCGCGCAGAGCGTGTAGAGGAAGTTATCGGGGTCGCCGTTGTCGGCGGCATAGGACATCTCCAAGAGCACCATATCCTGTTCCTCTATGGGCCGGAAAACCTGATCCAGATAAGCGCCCCATTCCGTTTTGATGATATTGACGATAATACCCACCTTGGCCAGATCCGACTTCATGGCGATAGCCATAGCCTCCGGCTGCTGCATGCCGGAACCGGATTCCGGAATATCGAAATCGACGGTGAAACCGTCGGGATAACCGGCTTCGGCGAGCAGTGATTTGGCTTTGTCGGGATTATATTCATACTTCGACACATCATCGGTATAGGCGAACGTCATGGGCGGCACCATATTGTGAGCCAGTACGCCCGTCCCCAGCAGGATATTGTCGACGATACCCTGACGGTCGATGGCATAATACATGGCCTGGCGGACCTCTTTTTTATCGAAGGGGGCCTTCGAGCAGTTCATCGAAAGATACCACACGTGCATGCCGGGCTGTTCGAGCAGTTGGAACTTCGGGTCAGCGCCCAGGGCCTCCAGGTTATCCGGCAGAATATTGGTCATCAGGTTGATGGTGCCGGCTTCCAGCGCGTTCTGACGCACATTGTCATCGATGATGGTCCTGAAGATCAAGCGGTCGAGCTTTGCCGGCCCCTTGAAATAATCGGGATTCCTTTCCAGTATCACTTCACTGCCGCGAGTCCAGCTTACGAAACGGAAGGGGCCGGTGCCCACGGGGTTATTCGTGATATCGCGGCCGTATTTTTCAACAGCCGCCGGGCTGACCATCGAAAACTGAGCCATGGCGATATTGCTGATGAAAGGCGCGAAGGGTTCCGTCAGCGTGAAGGAGACGGTGAATTCATCGATCACATCCACGCTTTTTACCATCTCAAACATATAAACCGAGTAGGTAAAGATGCCGGTGTCGTAATATTTGCTATCCGGATTGTTGAGGCGTTCATAGTTGAATTTGACGGCTTCGGCGTTAAAAGGCGTTCCGTCATGGAACTTTACATCCTTGCGCAGATAAAACGTGTAAACCAGCTCATCGCTGGAAACTTCCCATCTTTCGGCCAAATCCGGCTCGATATCCATGGTCCCGTCGCCGAAACGCACCACCTGGTTGTACATGTCCCCTACCACGCGGTCGGTATTGAAGTCCGTGACCTGAGTTCCGTCCATTGTCATCGGCTCGGAACTGATACCGACAACCAACTGCTTCGGAGCCGCCGAGGAGACTCCCGCCGAAGCCAAAACAAGCGCTAACACCATTACACAAATTGAAAACTTTTTCACTTCTTACCCTCCCAGTTTTTGATTATTTTATTGCCTATTACCAAAGTTCCTTATATCTTAACATTAAACCTAAGGAATACCGAATCGTTGAATAAATGTTCTTATCACTAGAACGCGTAGATTCGTTCGAGGCCGAAGCGATTGGTGTGAAATTGACCGGAGGCGTAGCAGAGCTACGTCGAGGATCAATTTTGCGCCAATTGTGAAGGCATCGGGCGAATATGCGCTTTCGGAACAGCTGCATGGCAGCTTACCCAATGATCCGGCTCAATTTCTGTCATTGGCGGTCTTTCTTCCCTGCACCGCTCCATTGCTGAGGGGCAGCGGCCGCAAAAGACACATCCCGCGGGCGGGTCTATCGGGCTGGGCACCGTACCCTCCAAAATGAGGCGCTCGCGCTTTACCCTGGGATCGGGAATGGGAATGGCGGAAAACAACGCCCGCGAATAGGGGTGCATCGGCCGGTCGTAAAGTTTGCCGGAAGGGGCCAGCTCGACGATATGCCCCAGATACATCACGCCCACCCGGTCGCTGATATGTTTCACCACATTCAAGCCGTGAGCGATGAATAAATATGTAAGCCCAAGCTCGGATTGCAGATTCATCAACAGCTTCAGCACCTGTGCCTGCACAGAAACATCCAGCGCGGAGACCGGCTCGTCGCAGACGATAATTTTCGGCTCCACCGCCAAAGCGCGGGCGATGCCGATCCGCTGCCGCTGCCCGCCCGAAAACTCATGCGGATAACGGTTGATCTGATTGGCGGAAAGGCCGACATAATTCAGCAGTTGCCTGACTCTCGCGTCCGCGGGCGCGCCTTTTGCCAGATTATGTATGATCAGGGGCTCCCTCAGTATTTCGCCCACCCTCATGCGCGGATTGAGCGAGGCGAACGGGTCTTGAAAAATGATCTGCATGTCGCGGCGCAGCTGCTTTTTATCCGCGCCTCTGGCCGTAAAAACGTTCCTGCCCTCCAGCAGCACCTCGCCGCCGGTCGGTGACAGTAAATTGATTATCAGGCGGCCCGTAGTGGATTTACCGCATCCGCTTTCTCCCACCAGGCCAAGCGTCTCGCCGCGGTCGATAAAAAAATTTATCCCGTCGACGGCTTTCAACTGCGCCTTTCTTCCGTCCTTTTTCA
>WRHG01000254.1 GCA_009783365.1 Clostridia bacterium
CATGGCGAAAGAGAGCAGCGCGCCGCGGCAGAGAAGCAGGCCTATGTCGGCCACGACCGGGTTAATCGAGGTGGTATAGAGTATGAAGCCGGATGTGGACAATGTGGCCGCGGACACCATTATCGAGCGGAAGGCCGTCCCAAGGGCTTTGCCCATCGCCTCCTTCTGTGGCAATAATTTTCTGAATTTCATGTATTTGGTAGTCAAAAGGATGGCGTAGTCCACCGTTGCCCCAAGCTGCACCGTGCTTAGGACAAGGTAGCCGACGAAATTGATTTGCGTGCCCGTGAAATATGGGATGGACAGGTTGACCCATATGGCCACTTCAATGGTCAGAACAAGTATGAAAGGCAGGACGGCGGATCTGAACGTGATGAGCAGCACAAAGAAAATCGCGATGATTGCGATAAGGTTCACCATGATGTTGTCTTTGCGCACGATGTTTTTCATGTCGTAGAGGTTTGCGCTCCGGCCGGCGGACCAGACATCGCCGCCGTAGACAGCCTCGGCTGCCGCTGTGATTTCCTCGACGGCGCCGAAGGCAAGGTCGCCCTCCTCGGAGGTGTCGGTGTAAATGATGAAGCGCGTATAGCCCTCGGAGTAAAACCGGCTTGTGATATCGTTGCCCAGGAATTCTTTTGGGATGGCCGCGCCTACCTGGTTTGCGTACGAGACAACGCTTGTGACATGGCTGATCTGCTCAAGGCTTTCGCTCAGCGCCTTTTCTTTTGCGATATCGCCACGCGGCGCCATCAGGGCCATAACGGTAGACTGCCCAAACCGCTCGTTGATATCGGCCTTGTCGAAGCCGACCCTGTCGTTCACGGACACGCTGCCCCCTCCATACAGGAACTCGGTATGGCTTTGCCCCAGGAAGCATGGGACAGCCACGATGGCTACAAGGATGAGCGCCGGGGCGGCCAGCCTGGAAAGCGTGCGGTTCACATTCCGGAAGCCGGGCAGGAATTGGCGGTGTTTTGTTTTGTCGATAAGCTTGAATACGAGGAGGGTCAGCGCGGGGAGGAATACCATAACGGTCACAAAGCTCAGGATGATGCCTTTTGCGAGCGCCAGACCCAGGTTTGCGCCGATGCCGAAATTCATGAACACAAGGGCCAAAAACCCGAAAAGCGTAGTTGCCGCGCTGGCCGCCACCGCGGAGAAGGAGTCCTTTACGGCGCCCCTCATGGCTTCGGCTGCGTCGCCCGTCTTTTGCCGGTGGTCGGAAAAGCTGTGGAGCAGGAAGATGGCATAGTCCAGGGATACGGCCAGCTGCAGTATCGGGCTCACGGAATTTGTCAGGAATGAGACCTCCCCGAAGATGATATTCGTCCCCATGTTGAATACGATGGATATGCCGATGGCGCCCATGTAAAGCAGCGGCTCGATCCACGAAGTGGTCGCCAGGACCAGGATGACAACGATCACGGGCAGCAGCACCGTAAGTGCGCTGGACACCTCGTTGCTGGCGGCATGCTGTACGGCCGCGATATCCGGGGCCTCGCCCGATATTGCGTTTCCTTCGCCGACTATGGCCCTTATGGCGTCGCAGGATTCTATTTCCGAGCCCTTTTCTATGGTAACGGAGAACAGAGCGGCGCCGTCTTTATAGAAATTACCCACGACGCCGGCGTCGGCCATTTCGAGCGGCATTTTAATGTCCACCACATCGTCAAGCCACATAACGTCAGTGACGCCGGTGGCCGCGGCCAGCTGCTGCTTGTAGTCCATGGCCTGCTGGATGGAGACATCCTTCACCATGACGCTCGTGTTTGGCGTCCCGCTGCCAAACTCACGCTTCATGATATTCAGCGCCGTAGTGGACTGCGCGCCTGACGGCAGGTAATCCACCATGTTGAAATTGACGCCCACGGATGTGGAAAGCCAGGCGCAGAGGGCGGCTATTCCGATAAACAGCGCGAATATCATCCTTTTCCGGCGCGTTACAAAACCCGCAAAGCTATTCATCGCCCTGGCACCCGCCTACTTCTGCCGACGCAGACCACGCGCACTTTTTTGCCGGTAAAGGCAGCACTTTTATTTTTGCCGACACATATTGCCCGCATATTTTCTCCAACACACATTGAAATTTCATACCTTATGTAATATAATCAACATTGTGTTGCATTACAACCAACAATGTTGCGAAAAGTGTTTTTTATCCGACAAGGAGTGCGGGGAGTGTCGGAAAACCCGGGATGAAGTGCACCCGGACGGTGTGATACGCGAAAAAGTCGAAAAGAAGTACATCCGGATGGCGTGATCTGCGGAGAAGTCGAAAAGAAGTGCACCGGGACGATTAGGATAGGGCGGAAGACCCGAAGAAGAAGTGCACCCGGATGGTGTGATCTGCGGAGAAGTCGAAAAGAAGTGCATCGGACGATGGAGACGACGGGATAAGGCCGAAAGGCGCCGGGTGGCTGCAGAAAGCTACGGGACGGGAAGGCTGGTACATGATGGAAGAAGTAAAAAAAGACAGGCGCGTTAAATACACTACGATGGTACTGAAAGACGCGCTGGTGCAATTAATGGCGGACGAACACATCTCCAAGATTTCCGTGAAGTCTATCTGTGAACTTGCGGACATCAACCGCAGCACATTCTACGCGCATTTTGAAGACCAATATGCCCTGCTTCACTATATTGAGCGCGAAGTGATGGACAATATCAAGCAATACCTTGAGAGACAGGACTACAACGACAACCAACCGATCTCTTTCCAGGTGCTCCACGGCATCCTGGAATACGTGCGCGGCAACGCCGCCCTTTTCAAGGCGCTCCTCAGTGAAAACTGTGAGCCGGGGATACAAAGGGAGATAATGAATTTCTCCCAGATCATATCTTTTCGCGTGAGCGAAAAGTACGACAGCAGGATCCATGAGTACCTCGCCATATATGGCACCACCGGCTGCATCAGCCTGCTGCAGAAATGGATGCAGGACGGGATGATCGAATCCACCACGGAGATAGCGGAGTATATTTTGCAGATATTA
>WRHG01000255.1 GCA_009783365.1 Clostridia bacterium
TATAAACTCCGGGGGTTGCGGAGGTTTTATAGATCACTATCATGGAGGTGCTTCAATGCCCACGATCAATCAGTTGATCCGTAAAGGACGGGAAAAGCAGATCAACAAGTCGACCGCTCCCATACTGCAGGGTTGTCCGCAAAAACGCGGCGTCTGCCTGAGCGTGAAGACGACAACGCCCAAAAAGCCCAACTCCGCGTTAAGGAAAATAGCCAGAATCCGTCTGACCAATCAGATAGAGGGCACGTGCTATATTCCGGGGGTCGGGCATAACCTGCAGGAGCACAGCGTTGTGTTGATCCGCGGGGGCCGCGTGCGCGACCTGCCGGGCGTCCGTTACCATATCATCCGCGGCGCGTTGGATACCGCGGGCGTGGCCAAGCGTATGCAGGCCCGTTCGCTGTACGGCGCCAAACGTCCCAAGAAATAACCTACGGCACTTAAGGCTGAAGCGTTGGCCGCCCGGACAGGATGAGCGCCCCGAGGACAGGAACGGTTCAGGGACAGCGCGCCTAACCGGCACACAACGCCCCTAAGAGGAACGGCGTCATGCTGAGTCGCCGCCAGACAGCCTCAAAACGCATGAGGAGGAAAATGTATGCCCCGTCGTGGATTTATACCCAAGCGTGAGGTGCTGCCGGATCCCGTATATGGGACGACCGTGGTCACCAAACTGATCAACCAGATTATGCTGGACGGTAAGCGCGGCGTCGCGCAGAACGTCTGTTATTCCGCTTTCGAGCGTATCCAGGCCAAAACAGGCAAGGAAGCGACGGAAGTCTTTCAGGCGGCGCTGGCCAATGTCAGCCCGCAGCTGGAAGTGAAAGCCCGCCGTGTGGGCGGCGCAACCTATCAGGTTCCTATCGAGATACGGCCCGAACGCCGCCAAACCCTCGCGTTGCGTTGGATCGTGGAATTCAGCCGTAAGCGCGGCGAGAAGACCATGGCGGAACGGCTGGCCGGGGAAGTGATGGACGCCGCGAACAGCGCAGGCAATGCCTTCAGGCGCAAAGAGGAAATGCACCGCATGGCCGAAGCCAACAAGGCGTTTGCCCATTACAGATGGTAAAAAATCCCCTGAATAACCGCCGCAGTCATATGTAGGCCGGGAAAGGAGAGCGATTCATCATGGCAAGAAGCCATCCGCTGGAAAAAGTTCGCAACATCGGTATCATGGCGCATATAGACGCCGGCAAGACCACCACGACCGAACGGATCTTATACTACACGGGCCGGACACATCGGATGGGCGAAACCCATGAAGGTTCGGCCACGATGGATTGGATGCCGCTGGAACAGGAACGCGGCATAACGATCACCTCCGCCGCGACTACCTGTCAATGGAACGGATACCGCGTCAACATCATCGACACGCCCGGCCATGTGGACTTTACGGTGGAAGTGGAACGCTCCCTGCGCGTGCTGGACGGCGCGGTCGCGGTTTTCTGCGCAAAAGGCGGCGTAGAACCCCAGAGTGAAACGGTTTGGAAGCAGGCGACCAAGTACGCGGTTCCGCGTATCGCCTACATCAACAAAATGGATATCGTCGGCGCGGATTTTTTCCGCGTGGTGGAAATGATGAAGGACCGCCTTGGCACGAAAGCCGTTCCCATTCAATTGCCCGTCGGGTCCGAAACGCATTTTACCGGTATCATCGACCTGGTGCGCATGTGCGCTGAAATATACGAAGACGACGATGGCAAGGATGTCCGCGAAGAGCCGATTCCGGAAAATCTGCTGGAGCAGGCCCGTGATTATCGTGCGGCGCTGATCGAAGCCGTCGCCGAAACAGATGAAAAACTGATGGAAAAGTTCTTCGAAGGGGAGGAACTGACGGCGGAAGAAATCAACCGGGCCATCCGCCAGACCACCATCGCCTGCAAGATGACCCCCGTATTATGCGGGACTTCATACCGGAACAAGGGCGTGCAGCCGCTGCTGGACGCGGTGATCGCGTACCTGCCGTCCCCGCTGGATATCCCGCCCGTACAAGGAACCGCCGCTCATCACCCCGAAAGGCAGCTCTCCCGCGCGGCGAGCGACGAAGCGCCTTTTGCGGCGCTGGCGTTTAAGATCATGGCGGACCCGTTTGTCGGGAAACTGGCGTTTTTCCGCGTGTACTCCGGGCAGGTATCGGCAGGAAGTTATATCATGAACTCCACCAAGCAAAAACGCGAACGGGTGGCGCGCATCCTGCTGATGCACGCCAACCACCGCGAAGAACTGCAGGAAGTTTACGCAGGCGAAATTGCAGCCGCTGTCGGCCTGAAAGAGACCACAACCGGCGATACGCTGTGCGATCCCGGCAAGCAGATTATCCTGGAGAGTATGCAGTTCCCCGACCCGGTTATCCATGTGGCCATCGAGCCGAAGACAAAGGCCGGGCAGGACCGGATGTCCCTGGCGCTGGTGCGCCTCGCGGAAGAGGATCCGACGTTCAGGACATACACCGACACGGAAACCGGTCAGACGATTATCTCCGGCATGGGCGAATTGCATCTGGAAATCATCGTAGACCGCTTGCTGCGCGAGTTTAAAGTGGAAGCGACCGTGGGTAAGCCTCAGGTGGCCTACCGCGAGACTTTCCGCAAAACAGTAAAAGCGGAAGGGAAGTATGTGCGCCAAACAGGCGGACACGGGCAGTACGGGCACTGCTGGCTGGAACTGTCGCCCCAGGAACCCGGCAAGGGTTATGCCTTCGAATCTAAAATCATCGGCGGCGTGATCCCCAGGGAATATATTTCCTCGATCGATGCGGGCATTCGCGAAGCCGCGCTGGCGGGTTCTCTGGGGGGATACGAGGTGGTGGACTTTAAGGCGACCGTGTACGACGGTTCGTATCACGAAGTGGATTCGTCCGAAATTGCCTTTAAGATCGCCGCTTCCATGGCTTTTAAAGAAGCCATGAAGAAAGCCGACCCCCGTCTGATGGAACCCATGATGAAGGTGGAGATCATCGTCCCGGAACCCTATATGGGGGATGTGATG
>WRHG01000256.1 GCA_009783365.1 Clostridia bacterium
TGGAAAAGATCTTGCGCAAACCTTCGCGTCTCATCGCTTCCCCGCCTTTCGCTTGCGTGATTTGGCGCTGATTCTGGCAGGGCTGCCTTTTTGAAGTATCTCTTGCTGCAGCATTGTTTTAAATGTGTCAACAGACAAGTGGCGCTTAAGCATACCGTCGACAGCAACAGAAATCGTCCCCGTTTGTTCGGAAACCATGATCGCGACTGCGTCGGAACGCTCGCTTATGCCAACTCCCGCGCGATGGCGCATACCGAGGCCACGGCTCAGGTTGGCGTTGTTTGTCAGCGGCAGCATACAGCCCGCGCCGGTAATTTTGGTTAGCAGTTCCACGCCGTTGTGTATCCTTACCATCCGTTCCCCGTCGGTGACAAGATCCGCCTTTCCGGTAGCGGCCACTACACAGCGGTACTGTTTCGCAAGAAAAAGCGCCGCTTCCTCAATACCGGCTATTTCTCCCCCGGAATCAACACCCTTTACCTCTGCCCCGCGTCCGGCAAGAGCCATGATTTCCGCCATGTTGCCCTTAATGATGTTTATCCCCGCGATCTCGTGGAGATGGTTCACGATACGAATCCCCCTGGGTATCGCTCCGCAACCCACCGGATCAACCACTAAGGGGATTCCCGCCAGTTTCGCTCCCGTCGCGGCTTCTACGGCGGCGCTTTCATGCTCTTTGATGTAGGTTCCGATATTGATATACATAGCGCCGGAAATTCCGGCAAGGATGCCGGAGTCCTCAAATGCGTCACCCATAATGGGAGACGCACCGAAAGCTAACAGTATGTTGGCGCAGTCATTAACGGTAACAAAATTGGTGATGCAATCAACCAGGGGATTGTGCTGGCGGACAGCGTCAACAATTTCCGCGGCTTTTTCGATAAGCTTTCCAGCAGAAAGCAGATGAACAGACATGATTATGCTCCTAAATTAAATTCTTCCAGCGCGGTTTTAACCGCAGTGTCTTTTTTCATGGGACAGAAACTGCCGCACATGGTACAGGCTTCAATGCCGTTTTCCGTGGTGTCCGCGCGGTACTCAAGGCATTTTTCCTTATCAATGGCGAATTCAAACTGTCCGGGCCAATCCATTGCCTTGCGCCGCAGGGAGATGGCGTGATCCTGTTCAATGGCGCCCGGGATGCCCTTGGCTATATCCGCCGCGTGGGCGGCTATACGGAACGCGATGAGCCCTTCCTTCACATCCTCAAGGCTGGGAAGGCGCAAATGTTCCGCCGGGGTAACGTAACACAAAAAATCCGCGCCGGATGATGCGGCAACAGCGCCGCCAATTGCCCCGGTGATATGATCGTAGCCCGGAGCTATATCAACAACGAGAGGCCCCAGTACGTAAAAAGGAGCGCCTTTACAGAGTTTTTTTTCAAGGAGCATATTGGCTGTCACTTCATTCAGTGGTATATGGCCGGGACCTTCTATCATTACCTGTACGCCCTTTGCCCATGCCCGTTCGGTCAGTTCGCCGAGAAGCAGGAGTTCTCCTACCTGGCAGCGATCGGTGGCATCTTTCAGGCAGCCCGGCCTCATGCCGTCACCGATTGATATGGTAACGTCATATTCCCGCAGTATGTCAAGGATTTCATCGTAATGTTCATACAGGGGGTTTTCCTGCCTGTTCACCGCTATCCATTCAAGGAGTATTCCGCCGCCGCGGGATACAATTCCCCCCTGCCTGTTTGAACGCTGATAGTGTTTGAGGGTTTCTTTTGTGATGCCGCAATGCAGCGTCATAAAATCAACGCCTTCTTCGGCCTGTTCCCGTATCACCCTAAGTATGTCGTTAATCGTCATCTCATGCATTTTGCGGCCGCTTTTTACCGTGTCGTGCGCTATCTGATAGAGCGGAACCGTGCCGAGTGCGACGGCGCTTTCGGCCAAAATGCGGCGGCGGATGGCGTTGATGTCACCGCCCGTAGACAGATCCATAATCGCATCCGCTTTATAACGGATGGACAGGCGCATCTTTTCAAGTTCAAATTCCATGTTTGACGCATGCTCCGATGTCCCCAGGTTGACGTTTACTTTTGTACGCAAACCCTTTCCCACGGCCAGCGGCTTTATGGAACGGCGGATATTCTTTACCAGCGCGATTTCTCCGCTTTGCAGGGCGCGGATAAGATCCGCAAGCGGCATCCGCTCTTCTTCCGACACAATCCGCATTTCTTCGGTTGTCTGTCCCGCAAGGGCATATTCACGCTGGGTCATGGTTCGTCCCCTTTTTCAATCAGTATCAGGATGCATGCCGGCTTTCCGGTACAGATCTGTCAAATGCCCAACCGGCCCGCTGCCGCCGCCTACCGGGTATGCGTCAGATATGGCCCGGGTGATATAATCCTTGGCGGTGCGAACTGCCGCCTCCACGGAATCCCCCAGGGCGAGGCGGCTGGCAATGGCCGAAGACAAGGTACAGCCGGTACCGTGCGTGTGCTTCGTGTCAATGCGCGTGGTTTGCAGCCTGACGAATTTGCCATCCGCAAAAAGCAGATCCACCGCGTCATTGCCCAGGCGGTGGCCGCCTTTCACGAGCACGGCTTTCGCGCCCATGACGGCAATCTTCCGGGCCGCCGCCTGCATGTCCTCTTCGGTTTTAATTGAAAGGCCCGAGAGCAGTTCCGCCTCCGGGATATTGGGGGTGAGCACATCGGCAATTGCCGCCAGGCCCCGCACAGCGTCCAGAGCCTCGGGCCGCAGCAGGCTGTAGCCGCTTTTGGAAACCATCACCGGATCAACCACAATATTTTTCGCCTTACGCTCAAGCAGGCTTTCCCGTATTGTGTGGATAATATCAATTCCGGAAACCATACCGATTTTCACGGCGTCCACCCGGATATCATTAAACACCGCCTCTATCTGGGCCGCCACCATGGGGGCGTCAATTTCCTGTACGCCATAAACTCCCCTGGTGTTCTGCGCGGTAATCGCGGTGATAACCGTCATGCCGTATAC
>WRHG01000257.1 GCA_009783365.1 Clostridia bacterium
AAGCGCAGGCAGAAAATCTGGAAGCTGCAGAAGGGCTTTTTCCCGAAGGCGCAAAAGTTCCGCCAGCGCAAGTTCCGGGAGAAAATCGCGGGGCTGCTGCGGGAAATGGGCATGATTTGCGGAAAAATCTTAGCCGTGTTTGCGGAGGAGGGATCTAAATGACCATCGAGCCAATCAAATCTTTCGATACAATCGCACAGCGCATTCTGTATGGACTAAATTTTATGTATTCCGAATTTGTGCTGGTTGCATCAGAAGCCGTAAGCGAGCAAGCCCAAAGAAAGCTCCATGGGCTAATGACGCGGATGATTGACAAGCTATACGAAAACCCGGCGCTGCTGAACCTGACCGACCACAAAGACGAAGCGTATCAGGCATGGGAGATCAACAATATGAAGCCGGAGCTGGATAAGGTATACCAGTCTATCTTTAAGGCTTTATATGAGTTTTACAAATTCCTGTATATCTCCGCCCTTCACGGCGAGATAAGCGGACACCACCTGTCAATCGGCTGTGCAGCTTTGAAAGAACACAAGGCCGGATATAAGCCGCAGTACAATACGCTGCTGAAGGAGATCGGGATAGAGGTCACAAAAGACAAGACAGACGTTTTTATTACCGCGGATAACGAATTGCTCCAAAGCCTGAAACTGCTTGCGGAAAACACCCCGGTAAATGTAAACCCCTGTACTTCCTATGCCCTTATCAATTTTGCATGCTGCTCATTCGCAGGGGATTACAGCTTCCCATTTGCGGGGGATTTTAATTTCCTGCTCGCAAGAGTGGATCATGTGGCAGGCCTAAATAGTTTGCTGTTTGAAATTCAAAACAGATGCCTGGAAAACGGTTACGAAAAAATCATGTACTGCAGCTTTGGCGCATCGGGCTTTGATTTCAGCATCCGGTTCCAAAATAAAGTCGGCGGCTTTTTGATCGGGTACAATCCGCGAAAATACCAGCCATTTTATTTCGGTACAATCAATGGCATCGGCGAAAAAGCCATGCTGGAGGACTTCGACAACCTTGACGAGGATTTGCAGGCGCATTTCATCAATATCTGCAGAACCTGCAGCGGCTGCCTGGGATGCACCAAAGGCGGAAAGAACAAAATATTTGCTACCAATGTTACGTACGAAGGCAAGGAGTACAACCTGTGCCCGTCTTTTCCGTGCCACAGCTGGGACACAATCGACAGAGGGCTGATGGATGTTCTTTTTAAGTACCATGCAGCGCAGGAAAAGTACGGCGTGAATTGGAAAAAGAAATGAGGAGGCAGCACGATGAACGAACCCGTAAAGAAACCCGGCCAGCAAGCCGCCCCGGAAAGCCACAGCCCGAGGGAGGTGCCGGAGATTATCAGCATGGCGCAGCAGGCCGGTGCCACGGCGCCGTCCCTCGTGCAGGCCGCGCCTGCGACGATCAAAACAAAGGCGCGCAGCGCTGTGCGCGTCATCGAGCTGCCCGCCTGCAAGATGGTGACCTCCGGCCCGGCTACGGAGGACCCCACCGCCTTCGGGCGCTTCAATGAATGGTTCAGCGCGTATGACAAGACCCGCGCGGACCCGTTTTACCCCCGCGATTTCATGTGGTGTTCAGCCGAGGGGAGCTTCGAGTGGGGCTACGCCGTGACGGAGGAGCCGGAAAACACCGGCGGGTTTCGTGTGACCGGCTTCCCCGGCGGGTTATATGCCGTTGCGATCAGCGTGGATGCCGACGGCAAGGACCACAACCGGGTATACAACGGGATCCAGAAATGGGTGCGCAGGAGCGGCTGCTTTGCCCTGGACGAGACGGACGAGCGCCGCAGTCTGGGGAACATCACCTCGCCGCCGGCAGCCAGGAACGCCATGGGCTATCACCAGATGGACCTGTATTTCCCGATCCGGGTGAAAGGAGCAAATGAAACATGAGCGAACCCGCGAAAAGATTTGATCAAACCCCGGAAAGCTATAGCCCGCAGGCGAAGCCGGAAATCATGAAGCTGGCGCAGGCGCAGGGGGAAGCCGCATATCCCGGGGAGCTTGTCCTGCCCGGCCGCGGCACGGCCCTCAGCGCCGAAACGGAGCACAACTGCCCCGCGTATGTGGCCTTCGCCAACGAGTACGCCTATTTTCTGGACTACACCGGCCAGGGCTACGGCTTCACCCATAAGGACAAGGGCTGGCGCTGCGACGTCAGCTACACCCTGGCCGATGTGCTCACCGGCTACGCCGCGCGGCCCTGCTGCCTCGACGTCACGCCGGAGGGCCTGGACCGCCTGTACCGGGCCACGGGGTTTTCCGAGCGCCGGACATACTGCGCCGACCCCGCGAAAGCCGGGTATATGAGCCGGGCGGATATGAAGCGGGCCATCAAAGATGCCCTGTGCGGGCTCGGCCAGCCGGTGATCCTGCGCCCCATTGAGAACCGGTTTTTCGGCTCCATCGTGATCGGCTACAGGGAGGAGGGGGATGTGCTCGTCACCTACGGCAGCCTGCCCTACTTCATCGCGCCGGACAACAGGGAGCCGCAAATCGAGGACGTCGCGGGCTGGTACACGGAAAAGACGGAGCTCACGATTGTCGGCGCGCGTGAAACCCCGCTGCCCGAAAAGGAGCTGTATCGCCTGGGGCTGCGGCAGATCAGGGAGTATCTGCGCGCGGGCATCCATGGGGAGGATAGTCATTACTACGAGGAGTGGGAGCGCTTCCTGCGCCTGGGCAGCTTGGACGACATGCGGGCCGAGGCGCGCCGTTTGGGTTATGTGCCCGGCGCGCAGATGTGGACCGAGGGGTGCATGCGGGAGGACTCCATCAACGAGATCGCAGACCCGACTTGGTGCGAGGCCTCGGAGCGGCGGTACTACATCATGCATTTTCTCCACCAGGCGGCGCGGCACTTCCCGGAGGAACAGGAGGCCCTGAAGGCCCTGGCGGATCAGTTCTGGAAGGCCAGCGAGATTATGGGGAACAT
>WRHG01000258.1 GCA_009783365.1 Clostridia bacterium
TTCCCATCTATTGCAATGGCTTTGCCCGTCAATGTTTCCACAAGTTTCCCGAAAAATCCCATGAATATCCGGTTTAACTCTTCACTGTCTATCATTCCGAAACTGACCCTGCCGTACCATAGCGTATCGCAACGTAGCACAAAGTCCCTAACCGTGGGCATTTCAGCGGTTCAGCGTAGCGTACCGTCATGCGCCGTTTTGCCCCTTTTCACAAAATAAAACACCAACTAAACACCAGAAACCCCATCCGGAGAGGCATCCATGAACTCCCCCTTGAGGGCGCTGATGATGGTCTCCGCCAGCTTCGCCTTGCTCGCGGCGAAGACGTGCGCGTATATGTCCTCGGTGGTCTTGGTGCTGCTGTGGCCAAGATGGTCGGCAATCACGCGGGCCGGGACGCCAGCGTTGATCAGGATGCTCGCGTTTGCATGGCGGAGGTCATGCGTCCGGCAGGCGGGAAGATCATGCTGACTGAGCAGCCGCTGGAATTTTGCGTTGATTAGACTCCTGCTGTGATAGCCGCCGCTTTCGTTTGTAAATACCTGACCGATGTGTTTCCAGCTTGCTCCCATCGCCGCACCCCGCTCCTCCTGCCACAATTTGTGGGCAGTCAAATCCGCAATCAAATCAGCAGGAATATTTACCACGCGACCGCTGGATTTCGTCTTGGGGGTACTCAGGAAATATTCCCCATCCAAGCGCGTCAGCGTGTGCCGGATGGTTATGGTGCCTGTATCCATATCTACATCGTTCCAGTGGAGGGCGCACAGCTCTCCGGCGCGTAACCCTGTGAACAGGAAGGTCTTAACAATCAAGGCGAACTGCCTGTCGTCCAGTTCTTCCAAAATAGTGAGAAGCCGTTTGCATTGACCATCGTCAAAGAACGGCTTCTCTTTATATTGGTCACGTTTCGGAGGCGTTGTGTTCAGCACGGGATTCTTTTCCACAATCCCCTTCTTAACGGCAACCCGGAACACTGCGGATATGACACCCATCACATTTTCAACAGTAGCGGGAGACAATCCCTCCCGGCCTTCTGTCTGCACAAATATCTCCTTCATAGATTTTCCAAGCGCGGCGCTAATCTTCTCTGCCGTTTCCTTTCGAACCCGACCGCCCTGCGAGAGGTTGGTCAGCAGCGCCGCCGATATCCCCGCTTTTCTCGCTGTGGGAGCGCGCTGGCCGTTGGGGACGGTATCCTTGTCTATGAACGCATAGCTTGTCAGGACTGCTCCCTCGCGCCGCAGACGGTTTATCATTTCATCCAATCTTGCGGTGCTGATATCCCTTAACCTCAAGTGCCCTAGCGCCGGGAGTATGTAGCTGTTCAAAAGCTGCTGCTGATTCCGCATGGTGATGCCCTTGAGGACATTGGGCGCAATTTCGGCATAATACCACGATGCCAGTTCATAAAACCTCATGTTCTCACCGAGGTCGGTCACGCCCCTGCACCGCTTCTCAAAATCATGGGCGTATGCCTCTGCCAGCTTGCGGCTTTTGCCTTCGCTGACGTTCTCCGGCGGCTCAAAAGTCACAGTTTTTCTGATTTGCTTGCCGTCCATTCCGTAACCCAAGCTGACCATAATTCTATAATTTTTCCCGCGTTTTGCTATGCTTGCCACGTCTATTCCCCTCCCTGTAGAAACCCTTTAACCTTATTCAGGTCATTTATTAACTCTTCATCTATGTCCTCCTCGCCCAATACCAAATAGGCGGGAACATGGAGCAGCCCGGTTACAAAGTCCAGCACAAGGGTTTTTGCCTTGTTGGTCAGATAATCATACGCCCACAACAATTCCTTGCCGCCATTACCTAAGAGGGTATCCCAGCAAACCTTCTGCGTTACCGACTCTATCTGCTTAATATCCAGCGATAATTCATCCACAGGAATGCTTTCTATATGGATATCCGCCTCCACAAGCAAGGGAAGCGCGAAGATAAGAGCCATCTCCTCTTCGGGTGTGCGTTTGCTCTCTTGATTGTACAGCCTCTGTATATCGGCTACCGTAAAATCACCCAGCAACGAAAAGACACTAATGTTCAGGGCGCGGGCAAGGGACTCCACTACAGGCGTTGTGGGGCGGCTCACGCCTTTTTCCCAATTGCTTACAGTGTTGTTGTTACTTTTAATTAAGTCGGCCAGCTCGCGCTGGGTCAGCTTGCGCTCCTTCCGAACCGCTTTCAGGCGTTCCTTAAAATCCATACCGTTTCACCTCGTTCCCCATTGTACCGTACCCGGCGAGGATTGTCAAGCGGAAATCGCCATTGTCGAGAAAATATTATTTCCATCTCACAAAATAACCCCTTGACATCTCGATTATGGTAATGTGCAATAGAAGAAAATCGCCATAATCGAATATGCGGCAAAGGAGGATTCCCATATGAGCGAGAAAATACCACGTCTCCTGACGGTTAGGCAAACCGCCAAGACCGGGATAATGTCCGACCACGCCATAAGGATTAAGTTGAAAGAGGGGTGGATTCCCGATATCGGTAATCTCAAGGCAATGGAACTTTGCAAATCACTGGCCGATGACCTTCTCAGTTATGCCGTCACTGTTCCCGATGAGCGGCAGCGCAGCGCCTACATTGAATATTGCCGCAAGTGGCAGCTCCGCCGGAACCGCGAAACCATCCTCAAGGATGCACAGGGCATATATCCCATCGCAATGGCTGAGTTTGACTGTGATCCGAATGTGTTCAACTGCTTAAATGGTACGCTGTTTCTTGAGACTATGGTTTTTCGAGAACATAACAGCGATGACAGGCTGACCAAGATTGCGGGCGTCGCTTATGACCCGGAGGCACGGTGTGTTCGGTGGGACTCCTTTATATATGAGATCATGAGCGGTGATCAGGGCAATGCGCGGTTTCTGCAGAAGGGATTTGGCTACTCCGTCAGCGGGGACACCCGGTATGAGTGTATATTTTTCCTC
>WRHG01000259.1 GCA_009783365.1 Clostridia bacterium
GTCGGTGTATACCAGCCGGTGCTGATGCCGCCAATGATAATGACGGGGGTAATCAACGCCGGCAGCGACTTTTTGAACAAAACCCACAGTTCCCCCCGGGAGGCCCGGGCGTACACCGGAAAGTTAAGCCGCCGTCCCTTGACGGCAATGATGGCCATCATGGTGAAGCCGATCAGGATGCCCGGCACCATGCCGCTGATAAAGAGCGCCGCGACCGAAGCGCTGGTCAGGCCGGCGTAAACCACCATGGGGATGCTGGGCGGAATGACGACGCCGATGGTGGAGGAGGCGGAGGTGACTCCGACCGCGGTCTCCTTGTCGTAGCCGGTGTCGATCATGGCGGGGATCAGCATTTTGCCGACCCCGGCGGTATCGGCCTGCGCGGAACCGGAAACGCCGGCGAAGATCATCGAGACCAGGATATTGGCGTGAGCCAGCCCTCCCCGGATGGGGCCGGCCAGGGCGATGCAGAAGTCCACCAGCATTTTGGTGATCTGCCCGCTGTTCATGAGGTTGGCCGCCAAGACGAACAGGGGGATGGCGAGAAGGACAAAGGAATTCAACCCATGGAACATCTTCATGAACACCACGACGTTCGGCACGAAAGGAATGGCGGCGATGCCGATGAGGGAGATGAGGCCGATGACGAAGGCTATGGGTACGCCGAGGAAAATCAGGAAAACGAATAGTCCCACCACCAGAGCGTAGTTCATTGCCCGCCCTCCGGCGCCTGGGCGCGCCGCCAGTCGCAGACCATATGGTAAACGGTATACAAGGTCATGCTGAATCCCATGATCGGCAAGCAGAGCCAGGTGACGCCCATTCGCATCCAAGGCAGGGTTATCCAGTTATAGTCCCAAAAAGTGTCGACAATGCTGATGCCGTACAGGGACATGGGAATGGTGAAGCATAGCACCAATGCCGAGATCATTAGGCTGTGGTACGCCCCCTTTTTCCCCTTGAAGCGTTCGCTGAAGAATGAAAAGCTGAAATGGGCCCGATGGTACACCATGGCGGAGGCGCCCATGAAAACCGCCCAGATGAACGAGTAGTTGGCCACCTCTTCCGTCCACAGCAACGGCAATTTGGCGTAACGCGCGCCTATCTGCAGCAGAATGGTCGAGAAAAACAGCGCGAGCAGGATGGCGCCCAACGCTTCCTGCACCAATAAAATGGCGGAAATAATCTTCTTCACGCGGCTCCCCCATAGTGGATTTTCGCACTTTTACCGCCAATCCACCGACGGCAAAAGTGCAAGCTGAATGGGCTTGCGCTAAAGCGTTTTTACAAAATGCAACCCATTCCTTCCGCGCGTTTGGGCTTGCGCGGTACATGCCGAAAACGCAAAAGATGGGTTCTGAAAACGCGCTAGCGCCGCACCCCTCTGGAGAAGCTTCCAGCCTCGGGGCTTGGGTTTTAACCAGCCACCCGAAAAGTGAACGTTTTGCGGCAGGAATGGCAAGCTGACTGAAGAAAGGGATTATATCCATGAATGGATTTTTCCGTTACCCGACGCCGAAGAACGAACCATGCCTCGAATATCGCGCGGGCAGCCCCGAGCGGGAAGCTCTTCTAAAGGAACTCGCCCGCCTTAAGAGCGAGCGCCTGGAAATCCCGCTTATTATTGGCGGCAAAGAAGTTCGCACCGGCAATCTCAAGCAATGCGTCATGCCTCATAACCATAGACATGTTATCGCCGACTATCATGTCGCCGGGGAAAAAGAAGTGCGAATGGCTATCGATGCCGCTCTCGAGGCTAAGAAGGAGTGGGGAGCTCTTGCCTGGGATGAACGCGCCGCCATTTTTCTCAAAATTGCGGATTTGGTTTCCGGACCGCGACGCGCTCTCATAAACGCCGCGAGCATGCTTTATCACAGCAAGTCCGTGCAGCAGGCGGAAGCAGACGCATCGTGCGAATTCATCGACTTTCTTCGCTTCAACGTTTCGCAAATGTGCGAGATATTCGCCGAGCAATCGAGGAATGTTTCGTCCGGCATGTGGAGTCGGATAGAATACCGTCCGCTTGAAGGATTTATCCTTGCGATCAGTCCTTTCTGCTTCGTCTCTGCTGGGGGAAACTTGGCCTGCAACCCGGCCATGGTGGGAAATACGGTCATTTGGAAGCCATCATCGCTGGCGGCGTATACCGCCTATTTCTATCTGAAGATTTTTGAGGAGGCCGGCTTGCCGGGCGGCGTAATCAATTTGGTTCCCTGCGCGGACGACATTATAGGCGAGGCGGTTGATCACCAGTCGCTCGCGGGCATTCATTTCACCGGTTCGACCGAGGCTTTCGAACATCTCTGGCAGCGGGTCGGAAACAACATCAAGAAATACAAGGTCTATCCCAGACTGAGCGGAGAAACCAGCGGCAAAGACTTCATTTTCGCCCATAGCAGCGCCGATGTTCAGGGATTGATCACCGCTATCATCCGCGGCGCCTACGAATACCAAGGCCAAAAATGCTCCGGGGCGTCGAGAATCTACATCCCCAGGAGCATTTGGCCGGAGATGAAACCGAAACTGCTTGAGCAGGTCGCAACCATAAAGATGGGCGATGTCGAAGACTTCACCAACTTTATGACATCCGTGATTGACAAGCGCCTTTTTGACAAAATTCGCGGCTATATCGACTTCGCAAGGAAGTCGAAAAGCGCCAAAATCATATACGGGGGCGGCTGCGACGATTCTACCGGCTATTTCATCGAACCGACGGTGATCGTCACTACTGATCCGAAGTTCAAAACAATGGTCGAGGAGATTTTCGGCCCGGTTGTCACGATTTTCGTGTACGACGACGACAAGCTGGATGAAGCCCTTGAACTTTGCGACAATACAACCGCTTACGCGTTGACCGGATCCATTTTCGCTACTGACAGGAAAGCGTTGGTCAAGCTCTCGAATGCCCTCCGTAACGCGGCCGGCAGCATCTAC
>WRHG01000260.1 GCA_009783365.1 Clostridia bacterium
TTTGTACACCAGGAACTGAACCTGTTCGGCGACCTGAAAGTATACGAAAACATCTTCCTTCGCAAAGAATTAACACATCCGTTGGGTGTTCTCAATAAAAAAAAGATGATCGCGGAATCGCACGCGCTGTTCACAAACCTCGGAGTGGATATCGATCCCAACGCGTTGGTTTCGGAACTGGAAACCAGCAAAAAGCAGTTGCTGGAGATCGCCAAGGCGCTGTTCGCCAACGCGAAGCTGTTTATATTGGATGAGCCGACCACGGCGCTCAACAACACGGAGATCGAACGTCTTTTTACCATCGTCAACCGCCTAAAGCAGGTCGGAAAATCGTTCATCTTCATATCCCATAAAATGAACGAGATATTCACCATCGCCGACCGCTACACCGTGCTGCGCAACGGCGAAAAAGTTAAGGCAGGACCCATCCGGGATACCACCGCCCAAGAGGTGACGCGCTTGATGGTTGGCGGCAATTACTCGGACGAAGGGTACTACGCCTCACGAAACCTGGGCGAACCGATACTGGAACTTCGGAATCTCTCCGGAACAGGGTTCCAGCACGTCAATTTATCGGTCTGCAAAGGAGAAGTGATTGGGTTCACGGGCCTGCGGGGAGCCGGTATAAGCGAAATGTTGCAGACACTTTTCGGCTTTTTGCCGATTCTTGGTGGAGAGCTGTACATTTCCGGCCGCGCGGCGCGCAATCATTCCATTCACAGCGCGATGAACAGCGGATTGGCGATGATCGCCGCCAACCGCAAAGAGAACTCGGTAATCCCGGACCTTGCTTTGCTGGAGAACATGTACATATCCGAGCACACGCTGTCCGACAACCGGCAGTACATCAACGTACGCGGCGAAATCGCGAAGTACGGCGCGCTCAGGGACACGCTGGACATCCGAGCCAACGACCCGATGGCGCCAATAACCTCCCTATCCGGCGGCAACCAGCAAAAGGTTGTTCTGGCGCGTTGGTTGAACACAAAGGCGGACATATTGCTGATGGATAACCCGACCCAGGGCATCGACGTGGGCGCGAAGGCGGAGATATACAGACTTATCCAACAGCTTGCGGCGCAGGGCAAAACCATATTGGTCAACACACTGGAGATACCGGAGATCCAAAAAATGGCCGATCGGTGCATCGTCTTTTTCCACGGAAGCGTACAGGCTATCCTTGAACGCAGTGAAATATCGGAAGAACGGGTCATGCTCCTGGCAACAAACGCAATCAACGCTTCGGAGGTGTTAACGAGCCATGGATAGCGCCAATACTCGGGAGAAAAAAACGATTGCGAAATCGCTGGGAAGCTACGGATTTGTCTTCATCTTCCTATTCATTTTTGTGATATTTTTAGTAACCAACAGCAGCGCGCTTACCGTGAGCGGCGCGTTTAACATCCTGCGGCATTCCGTTGTGGTGGGTACCATCGCACTCGGCATGGGCCTTGTCATCATCGGCGACGGCATCGACCTTTCGGTGGGAAGCATGCTGGCGATCATCAGCGGGCTGTCCGTGGATGTGTTCAACGCCACCAACAGCACGTTCCTTACCTTGTTGTTCGCGCTGGCCGTAGGCGTTGCATGCGGCTTACTAAACGGTATCCTGGTAGGCAAGATCAAGATGCCCGCCTTTATCGCAACGCTGGGCACCATGATGATCTACCGTTCTCTGGCGCAATATTATCTCAGGGCAACGGCTGGCGCAAGCCGCCGCTCTATTTTTAATATGGACGGAACGCTAAGCGCCTACCAAAATTTCTATGGTTTTGGGCAGGCGAAGCTGTTCTCTGTGATTCCGGTCGTCGGGCTTGTTCTGATCGCCGTGGTGATCGTGATGGTATTTCTAAGCACATCCACAAAGTTTGGCAAGCGGGTGTACGCCATTGGAAGCAACGAACGGGCCGCCGAGCTCGCCGGCATCAATGTAGCTTGGACGCGCGTTCTGGTCTTTGTGATTTCCGGTTTTCTGTGCGGGCTTGCTTCGTTCCTGGGGCTAGCGATGCAAGGTTCGGTGGATCCGGCGACCATCGGCAAAAGCAACGAAATGTATGCCATCGCGGCGGTAGTCATCGGCGGCATCAGCATGAGCGGCGGCAAGGGCAAACTGCTCGGCGTGTTGTTCGGAGCGCTCAGCTATACGAGCATCGATAAGATCATCGCCGCGCTGAAGCTGGATGCGTTGATTAACGATACCATCAAAGGCTCCATCCTGCTCGTGGCCGTTTTAATCCAGCTGATGATCCCGCTGCTTCGCGTCAAACTTCAGGAACTCTTTAAGCAGCATAAGCCGGAGGATGTTTCGCCAGAGGATGGTTGACACGCCCCGCATGCATAGCCGGGCTGCAGGACTTGAATCGCCGGAAAACTGAGACTCATATATGGCTTACGGGCTATGTGTGAGTCTTTCTGATGCGGAAGGATTGTATAATGGGCGTTATCGATCTTTTATTTCTGGCCGTCGGGCTGTCCATGGACGCGTTTGCCGTCGCGATATGCATAGGGCTCGCGGCGCCGAAAACAACCGTGAAGGGGTCGGTGATTGTCGGGCTTTACTTTGGTGTTTTTCAAGCGGTCATGCCGCTAATCGGTTATTCGATCGCTACGCTGTTTGCCGATCAAATCATCGCGTACGGCCATTGGATTGCTTTGTTGTTGCTGTGTTTTCTAGGCGGAAAAATGATTATCGGCAGCCGTCAAAAGGAAAACTTTCCTGACAGGAAAAGTCCTGACAAATCCCGCGACGATCAACCGTGGACAAACGGAGTCAAGCCTAACGACCGGGGAATCTCCGTTGGACCTGTCAAGATGCTGCCGCTTGCCCTGGCTACGAGCATTGACGCGCTTGCCGTAGGCGTATCTTTCGCTTTTCTTCAGGCGAGCATTCTTGCATCCGTCTTCGCGATTGGGCTCACCACGCTTTTCATTTC
>WRHG01000261.1 GCA_009783365.1 Clostridia bacterium
CTTAACGGCAAATCATCCAGGGCCAGCCGGTGTTGCAGGGTGGAGGCCAAACCTTCGAGCCCCTCCTCCCAAAGAGGGCCGCTGTAGATGACGGTGATATTATTATCCACCATCATTTTGTTATACTTGAGAATGTCAAACTTCATTTCGCGTCCTCCCCGAATGTAACATGGGTGTACCTGTTCCGGCCGTTATGCTTGGACATATACAGAGCATTATCCGCGCACCGGATATAATCCATGATTTTATGGGAATGCTTTACCTTGGTCACTGTCGTGCCCCCCAATGAAACGGTGACGTAGCCGGCCACTGCATTTTTTTCGTGGAGGATGTTGAGTTCTCTCACCTGTGCAAGCAATCTGTCCGCCGTCACCCGGGCGCCTTTCTCGTCCGTGTTGGGCAAAGCGATGACAAATTCTTCACCGCCATAGCGCGCCATAAAATCATCTTCCCGTGGCAGGCAATTCGAAAGCGTTTCCGCTATGGCTTTCAGGCAGGTATCGCCCGCGTCGTGACCGTATGTATCGTTGTATTTCTTGAAGAAATCGATGTCCAGGAACATTATGCTCAACAGGCCGGCGGAACGGGACAGGTGTTTGATGATGCGCCTGAGGTTTTCTTCCATGTAGCGCCGATTGTAGATGCCGGTCAAGGCGTCATAGTGGACCTTGTCGATCAAGTCCAGGTTGCTGGCGTGCAAGTCAACCGTGGTTCTGTCGGAAAATTTTGTAACCCGGCGAAGATGCTTCAACAGCCTGCCGTATTCATGCGCGAGCGCTTCAAATTTTTCAAAGCTGTACGGAGCGCCTTTTCGGACGTCATCGATATGACTCACGGCGTTGGAGTGCACCCGTTGCTCGTCCGCGAACAAGTCCATCAAAACCACCTTCTTTTATGGCTTGAAGGTTATCAATTCGTAATCATCCACCCTCGCTTCCCTGCCCCGGTATTCTTCAAAGGCCGCGCATATTTTGCCGGATATGACGGACTGTTCTTCGCCGTGGTTCTCCAGTATGATTCGTTTAAACGCCGTATATCCGAATGGATTTTGGGACGCGCCGCCAGGTTGGTCGAACAGGCCGTCCGAGGCGATATAGAACTTGTTGTCGGGGTTGGCGGGGATATTGACGACGCGTATGTCATCCTTGCTCGTGAGTCTGCCTTCGCCGATATAGATATTCTGCCCTTTGATCTGCCTCACCTCGTTGCCGTCACAGACAAAGACATGGGTATGGCCGGATGAGAGAGTGACGCTTCCGTCCCTGGCTATAAACAGGAGCGCAAGGTCGCAGCCGTCCCGTATGCTGCTCCCGTTCGTTTCGAGCGCGCCGATGTCCATGCTGAATACGTGTACAAGGCTTTTTTCGAGTTGCCACATGATTGCGGCTGTGTCCCGGCAGTTGTGCTCCTCGACCGTGGTATCCAGGGCCGAGGCAACGAGCATGGTAAGCAGCGCGCCGGAGGTGCCGTGGCCGGTGCAGTCGCAGACGCACAGCACGGTGCCGCTGTCGAAAGTTTTGGCCCAATAAATGTCGCCGCCGACAATATCCCGCGGATTCCACACGATGGAATAGTCCGAAAAGGCATTTCGAAAAACGCGTTCTTTCGGCAACAAGTTCCTTTGGATTTTGCTCGCATAGACAATGCTGGAAATAATCGCTTCCGCCGCCGCTTCGGCCTCGTTGGTTTTTTCCTCGGCAACGGCTATCATGCTTTTAAGCGTGCTCACCATGTCGCGCAGAGACTGCGCCAGCGTGCCCACTTCGTCCCTGCGCTGGACGAGCAGAGGCGTATCCAGCTGCCCATGCGATACGGCGCTGGCGTAGCTTATGGTGGTGCTCAACGCCTGGGTTATCCCGCGCACAGTCAGCCAGACGACACCAGTCAGCAGCAGTATGGTCGAGCCGATGAAAATACCATTCAACCAGCCCAAATACCTTGCCAATGAGTAGAAATCATCGATCGGACACACCGCGATGGGAAACATGTTGTATTGGCTGCGATCGACAAAGAGCATGGAGGGTGTGTCGTCCACCACGGACTCAAAGGCGGTTTGTCCGTCGCCTATGGCTGCAAGGCGTTGCTGCAGTTCCTCCGGGACTGTATCCCCCAGCCTGTTCGCATCCTTGTGCCCGATGATTACGCCCTGCCAGTCAACAACCATGGCATAACCGCGTCCATCATACATGGTGATCGGGACGATATGACGGGCGTTGATTTCCTCAACTTGAATCGCGGCCGCTACCACGCCGATGATTGATCCGTCCTCCCAGTCCCGCACCGGAATGGAAATAAGGGCGACGAGCCGTCCTATCCGTTTGCTTGTTTCCACCGGGGAGATAAAGCGTTCGCCCTGCATGCTCGCCTTGAAATACGCCTCTTCGGACAAGTCCCTCCCCTTGATGCTCCCCGCGCCGGCAGCGGTGTTGTCCGCAGCGGTGACGACGAGCCCTTGCGCATTCAAGGCAAATACGGCGCTGTAAAAGGGCTGCCGTGCCACCAGTTTATGCATGTACAATTCTACGCTTTCTCGGGATTTTTCTTCCAACAGGAGACTCTGGAAGGTCGGCGCCGAGGCGAGAGCGTCCAAATCAAGGTACGAGGTGGAGATCACCAAATCAACGAGTTGACGCATGCTCCGGGCGGCGTGCAGCCCGTCTGCCGTGCCCACATGGGTAATGATATCGGATACCATATTATAGCGGATGTACCCTATGAGCAGTTCGCCCGCAAAAATGGCGCAGACAATGGGTATCAGCAATTTCATGCGTATTGTTTTCGCTTGGATCCCTTTGAGTTTCACTAGGTGGGCTCCCCCTGGTTAGGACGCAGGTTTTTCCAATCGCGGCAGAGTATTCGGGATGGAGAGTCTCTTCGCAAGGTCCGCAGCCTCTTCAAAATCGCTGTGCAGCAGATATTCGGTGATTGTGTTG
>WRHG01000262.1 GCA_009783365.1 Clostridia bacterium
GTCGTGCCACGTGAGGATATCGTCGAGGCCGTAAAACGGCAGTTGGATAAAGGAAAGATACGGGACAAGCTGATCCACTTATGCTTCACATGCGATCCGTACCCGATAGGCTTAAACACCAGACCGACGCGGGAGATCATCAAGGCCATCAAGCAGAGCGGGAACCATGTGCAGATTCTCACCAAGGGCGGATGCAGAGCCCTGCGGGATTTTGACCTGTTGGACGGTGGGGACTGGTTTGGCGTGACGGTCACAAACGCGATCGACAGTTTGGCGCGGCACAATGAACCATACGCGGCGCCGACATCAGAGAGACTGGAGGCGCTGCGAAGAGCAAAGCTTGCAGGCATCAACACATGGGTGTCCTGTGAGCCGGTGTATGACCCGCCGACGGTGTATCAGCTGATCATGGACACCGGGTACATAGACCTGTACCGGATCGGGAAGCTGAACTATGCGCCGTCGCGCATCGACTGGGGCGCGTTTGGCCGGGAATGCGAGAGGATTTGCCGGGCGGCCGGGCGGGACTATTACATCAAGCAGGATTTGAGGAAGGAGATGGAGAGGGCATGAAAAATAGATTAAAAAAGGTTTCGGGGAAAAGGACGGTTCTTCCAAACAGCTTCCGCATTGTAGAGAAAACGCTGGACGAATACCGAAAAGAAGCGTATTCGATGTGGCTTCCTATTTTTGAAAGAGAAAGCGCTGTCTTGAAAAATGTGGGCGATGTAACGAAAAATTACACAGGTAAATATGGATATGAGCTTATAACCCCTTATGGGAATTCAATCCCACTTTCTTGGCTTGAAATCAATGTGTTGGAGGAATATATGGCAAAACAACTTGAAAGATTGAACAAAGAAAAGGAGATGGAGAAGCTATGAAAATCAAGAAACTGGCGGACATGTGCAAGCGAGCGGGCGTGTTTTGCCTGTATGACCGCGTGAACTCCGAAGGCGAGGTCGTGGAGCAGTGGATGGGTACATATGCGGCGGCTTATCCGTTGACCGGCCTGCCGCACCTGACAACCGAGAACCTTGCCGCGCTTTTTGATATTACCGAAAAGCAGCTGACGGAGAAAATCAGCATAAGACACGAGCGGCTCCCGGAGGGACTGAACTATGGACACACAGATGAGGGCGAGGTCATGCTTGACCGTGAGATTGTGACGCTGGGCTATGGCGGGAAGATCGTCCGGCCGCTGATCACGCGCGGCGGGCTGGAGTTCATCAACGACGACTTCTTATCCCCGCTGGCGGATGTGGCGGACATGCTGGAGTTATACGAGCGGATTTCCACGGTCGGCCGGACATACTTCGCGGCCAAGGTGGGGCTGATGATCGTGGGCGTGATCATGCCGATGAACATCGTGGATGAGAGACTGGTGGATCATATGGAAACACTGGCCGGGAAATGCCGCGCCGCCCTGGCTGTGAAAGAGGAACGGGAGCGGCGGCGGGATGAGGAGCGGGACGGGCAGACGTCTTTGGAGGAGGAGGGTTAGCATGGGGCCGTTGAACATCGTCGCGCTGCCGTTGGAGGATAGCAGTGAGTATCTGGTTTCTGAGGAGAAGGTCAGCCAATGGGAGCCGGGTATTGATGTGGCGCAGTAGCTGCGGAGTATGCGGGGGTGGCTGTTGGCTAACCCGTCGAAGCGCACGACGCGGCGGGGGATCAAGCGGTTCATCAACGGGTGGCTGGCGCGGCAGCAGGAACGGGTGGGGGAGAACACGCCGGACAAGCCCAAGTACCACAACCGGCCCGTCGCGCCGCCGGGGAGTGCGGAGCGCGCCGCGATGGAGCGGATGATGGCCCGGAGGTTGGAACGGGAGAGGCGGCAGGTGTGAAGTTGTAGGGAGTTCTATATATAGGAGGAATATCTGTGAGGCTGAGACGGGACATATTCTCCGGGGCTGTTTTGGAAATTGAGTTCTTCTCGGTGTCAGACCGAGTACGGAACATAGAGCAGGCCGAGCCGCCTAAGCCGAGGTTTGAGACGGAGGACGAGCGCGAAGGGCATCGGGCCGGAATTTCGCGCCGTTACTTTACCCGGATGGTGAACGAAAACTATTCCCCGTCATCTATATATAGCACGCATACATATGACGACGAGTACGAGGCGCATACCTTTGAAGAGGTATGGAACGATTTTGAAAACTATAAAAGGGCCCTGCGGCGCATGAACCCGGATGTGAAGATCATAGCCGTCGCGGGGCGCGGAAAAAGTACCGGGCGCATTCACCTCCACATGCTGATCGACGGGGCCGGCGTTGAGGAGATCAGAGCCAAATGGAAGAAGGGGCGCGTTGTTCATGCGGCCAATCTGCGCGCGCACAACCACTATGACGGCATAGACCACGGGAAGGACTATACCGCGCTGGCGCAGTACCTGCATAACCACTGGACGCCGGAACAGGGAAAGCAGCGCTGGCGCAAAACCGTAAACGTAAAGCCGCCGGAACGGGTGACGGTCGAGAAAAACGAAAAACGGTATTCCGTTAAGAGGCCGCCCAAGCTGCCCAAGGGCTATAAGCTGGTGGAAGCAAAGGCGTCAGGGTTCGGGGGCCTATATTTCAAAGCGGTAAAAATCCCTGACGCCAAGAAGCCGCCGAAGCGGGAATAGGCCGGCGAGAAAAAACGAAGGCCGCCCGGCTTTTATTAAAACTTGTAAATGCGTAAAGCAAGGCGACAAAAGGATATAGCTGGATATTTTCACTTAGACCTGACACGCGCCATCCATCCGTCGAGCGCCTGCGCGAGCGCCCAAGGTGAGCGGTAAGCGCGCAGCGCGATCCGACGATACATTGCAAGATACAGGAAATTCACAGACGTTTGGGAATTTGACGAGAGAAGAGGAGCGATGTCGATGAGTGAACCCATGACGAAGCAGCGACTGGAGCAGTACCGAAGCCTGAAACGGGAGA
>WRHG01000263.1 GCA_009783365.1 Clostridia bacterium
CCCAACCTCGAATACGCCTGTGCTGCGGGGATGAGCTTCCTCACAACGGATACAAAGGGCGATTTGTTTCGGAATTACGCCGGCATCGCGCAGAAATACTACGGTTACGATATCGCCGTCATCGACCTGCGGAACCCGACACGCTCCCACGGCAACAATATGCTGCATCTGGTAAACAAGTATATGGACGCATGGCTCGAAAACCCTGAAAACCTGGCGCACAAGGCCAAAGCGGAGAAATACGCCAAAATTATCTCCAAGACAATCATCAGCTCTGGCGGCGATTCTGCCTCGTATGGGCAAAACGCTTTTTTCTATGATTCGGCGGAAGGCTTGCTTACCGCGGCCATTCTGCTGGTGGCCGAATACTGCGACACGAAGAAACGGCACATCATATCGGTGTACAAGCTGATACAGGATTTACTGGCGCCGAGCATGGTAAAGGGCAAGAATCACTTCCAACTGCTGATGGGCAAGCTGCCCTCGGATCACAAAGCCAAATGGTTCGCCGGCAGCGCGCTCAATACGGCCGACCAAGCCATGCAATCGGTCATGTCCACGGCACTGTCCCGGCTGAACGCTTTCCTCGACTCCGAGCTGGAGCAGGTCCTCTGCTTCGATACCGCCATTGACGCTGAAAAATTCTGCAATCAAAAAAGCGCCATCTTCCTCATCATGCCGGAGGAAGACTCTACAAAGTATTTCCTGATCAGCCTGGTCGTCCAGCAACTCTACCGTGAAATCCTTGCTGTAGCCGACGAGATGGGCGGCAAGCTGAAAAACCGCGTCATGCTGTTTTGTGATGAGATTGGTACGATACCCAAAATCGAATCCGCCGAGATGATGTTCAGCGCCAGCCGTTCCCGCAAGGTGAGCATTGTCGCTATTATCCAGAGCTTTGCCCAGCTTGAAAAAAACTACGGCAAGGAGGGCAGCTCCATCATCATCGACAACTGCCAGGACACCATCTTCGGCGGCTTTGCGCCCAACAGTACCTCGGCGGAAGTGCTGTCTAAGAGTCTCGGCAGCCGCACCATCCTGTCCGGCTCCGTCAGCCGGAGCAAGAACGACCCCAGCCAGTCTTTGCAAATGATCGAACGCGCCCTCATGACCCCGGACGAACTGAAATCCATCCCCAAAGGGCATTTTATTGTAACCAAGACCGGCACATATCCTATGCGTACCGTCCTTAAATTGTTTCTTGATTGGGGCATCACCTTCGGCGACCCCTTTGAAATTGCGGAGCAGGCGGCGCGCAAGGTGGCGTATGCCGACCGGGAAGAACTGACACGGGAAATCCTTAACCGCGGCTCCGCCGATGTGGAGCCTCCGGGCACCGATGAAATCCCTCGCGCCGGTGAAACCTCCGAACCACCCGCCGATCCGAACAGCATGGCGCAGGCTATGGCCGTCGACCGGGCCAAACGCAGACCACTGCCGCCACGCCGCCCCCACAGGTCTCCGGAGGTGGGGCCATGAGCTGGTTTGGCAGCCTGTATGCTGAAAATATGCCCCACAGAGCCATTGCGGTTTATATGTACCTGAAAGACCGCGCCAACAAAGATGGACAATGTTATCCCGCCATCGGGACCATTGCCCGCGACCTAAAGCTCTCCCGCTCCACGGTGCAGCGCGCCATCGGTGACCTTGTGAAGTCCGGCCGGCTCCGCAAGGAGCAACGGTGGCGCGAAAGCGGCGGCCGGAGCAGCCTCATGTACTATTTGCAGTAGCGATTTTTTTATGGATGTCACGCAAAGGGGGCGGTCTATCCTTTGCGTGACCTAAGGGATAGGTCATCATGACACAACTAGGTGAACCGAACACTTGAAGGAGTACGGTATTACAGAGAAAAGAAAAAGATATAGTTTTATGTAAGCGGGTGTTTTTAGTAAGATAAAAAGCAACGATAGGTCATGACGATGGACGGTCGAAAAATATGTTCTTCCCGGTGGTTGCTAATCCGATACCGAAGCACACGGTTACTGTGTCGAGGAATAACTTTAATTTCAAGGCCGCCATGCCCGCGCTGAACAGCATACGGTTATCAATCCGGCAGTCCATCGCCGTGGCCGCCGCCGAGCCGGATGCGATACCGAGGTCGTTGACCGACATGGCGCAGGAGATACCGTCTTTGCCCGCTGCTTCACAGTTTTCCACGCCGCATAATCCGCAGTTTAAGCCACGCGGCTTGACGCTTGCGCCGATGAGGACGATGCAATGGGACGCATCCACATTTCCGGCATCACGGAGAAAAAATGGCTTGCCTTTTTCTTCGCCAATCTCCCGCATGGCAGCGGTCAGCTTGTCTTTTTCCTCGCCGTCCAGTATCAGCGTTTCGATAGTGTCAATCCCGCAGGCTTTGGGGGCTGTCCGCGCCGCCGCGCACATCATCTCGGCGGTACGCATGGCCGCGTTCTTTTCTGTGGTGTCGTGCTTGTAAATCATTATGATTTCCCCCTGTTACTTCAGTTCATCGGTTATGTTGGCAAACTCAATTTTGATTTTGAAGCCCTCGTGCATGGAGATGTTTTTCTCTAACTGCTTCCATGTATAAGGCTTGCCGTCAATGATAACATCATGAGCCCCGCGTTCGAGGTTGCATTCAATGTAGCCGATAATTTTGTTGCCCTTAACATAGCCGTCAGACCCCATATATTTTTTATTCAGAGCTTTCTGAATCCGGCTTATGAGAGTTGTCCACATTTTACCGAAATCATCATCCAGTTCTCCGTGAACAGCTTCCTTGATTTTGGTTTCGCCAACCTCGGTTGCCTCCAACTTCTTTCCAATTGGAAAAATATAAAACTCAACCTCAAATGTACGGGTTACACCACGGTGGTCTATGAAGAATACGTGTTTCGGAATTTTATCAGGGGCTTCCGTGTCAGTCAGCTCTGCCATTAGTTTGTTGTAGCA
>WRHG01000264.1 GCA_009783365.1 Clostridia bacterium
AAAACTCTTTTATAATGACTATATATTGAATTATTAGTCATTATAAAGGAGTTGCGCGATGCCAAAAATCATCAATGACCGCGAAAAAGCACTGATCGTTGAAGCCATCTATCAGAGCACTGTTGATTTGATCAAGCGCAAGGGCTTCAACAGGGTTACCGTCGATGATATTACACGGGAGGCGGGTATCGCAAAAGGCTCGTTTTATCAGTATTACCCCACCAAAGAGGTATGCCTGTACGAAGCCGGCAAAAGGGCCGAAAGAGAATTGTTTGTCAGAATGGAGAGTCTTTTAGCGCAGCCGGTACAGAATAAAAAAATGCTCGTCAGGTTGTTTCATGAAGTATATCTTGCCAAAGACAGCCTTGCGCTCTATATCCATCCCAAAGACATCGAGATTTTGCGGAGAAAGCTGCCGGCAGAATACGCCGGGCAAGCGCGGCAGAAACCAGAGAATTATATAGAGCGTTCTATGCGGCTGCTCAATATCGACAAGTCGCAAATCAATGCGGGCGTGCTGGACCGGCTGGTGGACAGCATGGCTTTCATTGCGTCAGGAAGAGATGACAGGGCGGCGAATGAGCAAGCAATGGAGTTGATTATTGATGCAATCGCAAAATACCTGGCCGGCGGGATGAGCAATAAGCATCGAAAGAAAAGGGCTTGATCCGGTAAAGCGCCGGGGGCCGAGGCCGTTTGGCATTGATAAGCGGCGGGAGTATTGCTTTGGAAGCAGAGGATGAGCGCCCGGTTCGGTATGGGCGTTCTTCGCCGGCACAGTCTTTTACTGCACGGTAAACGTTGCGCCTGCTTCTCCCGCGAAGGCAAGCCTTCCTCCTTCTGGGAGAACGATTGCTTTTCGCGGATTCTTCTCCAGCGATGTTGCGATGCAGTTCATCCTGTCATCGTAGACAAACCAGGAGCCGTTTGCGGGGCTTTGGATATTCGTGATTTTTCCGCCCCAATCACTGGCGACGTCCATCCAGAGCGTTTCCCCATCAGGCCCGATGATAACCTCTCCGCCAAGCTCGGCGAACGGGATTGCCGAAGCCGCCGTTATATAGCGGTGATTGTTGATACGAAGGCACTCTGCGCCATTGTGTTCTGTGACGGCCAGGTTCACAGTATCCCGGCCCATCATGGTGGGAATGTTCTGCGCGCCCCGGGCTGTGTGTTCGTCCACGATCCGTACGGGTGAAAACGAATTGCCGGCGCCTCTGTAAACGCCTTGGATCACATGGCCGGGGAAGCGCGGATCGGCCATGGTTTTGCTAAGCGCTGCCGTGATGTACCGTGCGGATGTGTGCTTTTCGCTGATCAGCAGGTATTCCCTTTCGTTTCTGGCGGCCCAAGCGGCTTGTGCTGGTTGGGATACCGGGTTCGCCTCGATTTTTTCGGCAAAGGGCAGGGCTTCGGCGCTTTGACTCAAGCCCATTATCTCTTCGTAGGTTTGTATTACAAGGTACTTGCCCTGGAATCTGAGCGTCGTTACGCCCAAGGTTCCGGACGCGCCGGGCTCAAATATCTGGAAGCCAATCACATTGCCGCTCGTGGATAGGAAGGAACCGTCCACGGTATACAGAAACTCCATCGGACGCTCGTTTCGGACTCCCAGCGGGGTAAGGATCAGGGCGTCGGCCGTAAAGGACAGGCCGTATAAGCCCGCCATCCCCGCGTCATACACGCCGGCGCGGGACAGGAGGTCCTCCGGCACAGGGGCGTATTCCGGGTTTTGCCGGGGCAAGGCCGGCATCCTGCTTTCCGGTATCAGTCCTTCCTCTTCCAATACCGCCAGAATGATCTCCTGCGCCACCAGCATCTCCAGCCCGCCGTCGCCGGAGGACGCTACCGCCGCCGCTAAATTGTGTTCCGGCAGGACGGTCAGGTTGGTATGGTACAGTCCTGTCGCGCCGCCTTTGCTGAGAGCCCGGATCCCCATTTGACTGAACGGGTATTGCGTCACCGAGTCCCAGCCCAGCCCGTATCGGAAGACCGTATCGGCGTCCGGCGCCACAATTTCCATTTTATGCTGGTTTTTCGCCATTTCATCCACGGCCCAGGCTGACAGCACCGAACCATCCGCGCTGTTCATGAAAATCCCGGCGAAACGGCAGAGATCCTCCATGTCGGCATAGATGCCGCCGGAACCGATCACCCCCAAACTCTGCGCCTTCAGTTCGTTGTTTCCCAAGTAGGTTTCCGCAAGCAAGCCGCGATGGAAGTCGCTCTGGGGGGTCTTGATGTTCTCCAGCCCCATGGGGGTCAAAAAATTTCGCTCCAGATAATCGGTAAAGGTCATCCCGCCGACATGCTCTACAAGGATTTCGGCCAAGGTAAAGCTGTCGTTGCTGTAAATGGAACGGTCGCCGGGATCGTGCTTAAGGGTTTGGGATTTTAAGTATTCCAAAAAGTGGTCGTGAAGGTAGGTGTCGTTGTCGCCGATTAAAAATGCGTTGTTGTCAGTCATGCCCATCAGGCCGGAAGAGTGGTTCAGCAGCATCCTGGGTGTGATTTGCCGATATCGTTCATCCGCCATGGCAAATTCGGGGATATAGGCGGTAAGCGGTTCGTCCAGGTTTACCTTGCCCTCGTCCGCCAGTTTCATCACAGCGGAGGCGGTAAACACCTTGCTCACGGAGCCGATACCGTATAGCCGGCCGCCTGTCCGGGGCAGGGAAAGGGGTTCGGGGCCGTTATTTTCAGTGAATGCCGGGACCGCCGCGAAAAGACAACCAAGGCTCAGCGCCATAACCGTGATGAAAATGATTTTCTTCATAATAACAATGATCCTCCTTATTCTGAAAGCAACTCGTACGCCGATATGTTCTTGATCCGCATAGCCGATGCGTTTGCAACCACAAAGGTTATCGCCAAGGTCAGAGCGCCCACAAGGGTGATGAGCAGCG
>WRHG01000265.1 GCA_009783365.1 Clostridia bacterium
CATTTGATCCCCGCGCCGAGGCCAGGCGCAGCGTCCTCAATGGCTTGGGCCATGGCCACGGCCGCCGCCAGGGTGCATAGTTGGGCTCTTTCCGCGGGAAGCCGGGGGTGAAGCAGCAGGGATTGCAACAGGCCTTCCCCCTCCGGGGAGTCCCACCGGCGGTTAAGCCGGCCCCTGCCCTGCCGCTGGACCTCGCAAATCGCCATGCTTCCCGCAGCCGCGCCTTGTCGGGCCATGTCCGCCAATACCCTGTTGGTGCTGTCCATAGCGGAGGCATAGCGTACCTGGCCGCGGCCGGCCCAGCGGGTTTGGAGGCGCGGCAGCCAATCGCCGGGCAGCAGGCTTCCTGGTTTGCGCTGCAAAAGGCAATCCTTTTTTTCGCAGTTCAAGAGGTCAGTCCCCTTCCGGCTGTCAGCGCGAACGTCACCGCCTCCATGAGGCCGGCGCACACGGGAACCCCCGCTTCCGTCAGCTGGTCCGCATCCTGATGCCCGCCGGCGATCAGGATGCAACGGACACCCATTTCACCGGCCACCTCCGCGTCGTGGAGGGTATCCCCAAGCAGAACGCAGTCATTCCGGGGGATCGATGTTCGCCGCAAATAGGCCTGCCCCAACTCCGCCTTGCCGGTGGCATAGATATGGGGAAGTCCCAGCACCTCCTGAAAGTATTCACGGATTCCGTACTGGTTCAGCTGATCCACCAAAACATCCTCCTGGCTGGCGGAAAGGATGGTTTGACGCAAACCGCCGGCCCGGGCGGCCTGCAGCGCCGCGACGGCTTGACTGCGAAGGGGAATGCCCGCGCGCCCGGCCACATACTCCCGCATCCAGGCTTCCGCCACGGTCGGAAACATCTCTTCCGTGACCCCGGCCCGTTCATAGTAGGCCCGTACCGGGAAAGTGAACTGGCGGTAGTATTCTTCCAGGCCGGAAAGGGCGGGCAGGCCGAAACGCGGAAACACCCTGTTGCGTACCTGGATGGCATAGTCCAGGTCGTCCAGCAGGGTGCCGTTCCAATCCCACAGCACCTGACTGCAGGGAGCGCCCATAAGGCCCGCGGGCGCCCCGCCATGAGCGTTTTCCTTAGTAGGCTTTCGCAAAGTAGATCACCCGATCCGCCTTTTTGCCACAGCATACGCAGTGTTCCCCCACGGGACTTTGGTCAAAGGGCATGTTGCGGCTGGTCACGTTCAGCTCCGCTTTTATTCTTTCCTCACAGGCTGCGTCGCCGCACCACATGGCCTTTGCGAAGCCCGACGCTGCGGCTGCTTCCAGTTCCTCCATGCCGCGCGCCACCAGCACGCGCTCATCCCGAAATCTCTCTGCGGCGGCATACATGTTTTGCTGGATATCCTCCAGCAGGGCGGGTAGTGCCTCGCCCAGCCCATCCAGCGAAAGGTTCTGCTTTTCATAGGTGTCCCGGCGAAATACAACACACTGCCCCTTTTCCAAATCCCTGGGCCCGATTTCAATGCGTACGGGCACGCCCTTCAGTTCCCAATCGTTAAATTTATATCCGGGGGACACGGTATCCCGGTTATCCAGCTTTACGCGGATGCCCAGCGTCTGAAGCATGGCCTGTATCTCTTCGCACCTCTCCGTCACGCCGCCCTTGTGGGCCGCCACAGGCACGATTACCGCCTGGATGGGGGCGATGCGGGGGGGAAGTTTCAGCCCGCGCTCGTCTCCGTGGGTCATGATAATGGCCCCGATCAACCGGGTGGATACCCCCCAGCTGGTTTCGTGCACATAGGCGAGCCTACCCTCCTTGCTTAAATACTGGATGTCGAAAGCTTTGGCGAAGTTGTCGCCGAAGTTGTGGGTGGTGCCTGTTTGGAGGGCCTTGCCGTCCTGCATCATGGCTTCCATGCTGTAAGTGGCCCGGGCTCCCGCAAATTTTTCCTTGTCGGTCTTTCGGCCCACCAGTACCGGTATCGCCAGTTCCACCTCTGACACCTCCCGGTAAACGTCCAGCATCAACAGGGTTTCCTCCTGGGCTTCCTCGGCGGTGGCGTGGATGGTATGCCCCTCCTGCCACAAAAACTCGCTGGTCCGCAGGAAGGGGCGGGTGCTCTTTTCCCAGCGTATGACGCTGCACCACTGGTTGTACTTCATGGGCAGATCCCGCCAGGAGTTGACCCATTTGGCGTACATGGCGCAAAAAATGGTCTCGCTGGTGGGGCGGATGACCAGGCGCTCCGCGAGTTGTTCGCCGCCGCACTGCGTCACCCAGGCCACCTCGGGCGCGAAGCCCTCCACGTGGTCGGCCTCTTTGAGCATCAGGCTCTCCGGGATCAGCAGGGGCATCGACACGTTTTTGTGCCCCGTCGCCTTGAACCGGGCGTCCAGTTGCCGCTGGATCAACTGTATCCGGACGAGTTGGGCGGCGAGGTCCAAACGCTCGATTTCCATCTGCGCATGAAGACGGAAGGGCCGCTGTTCGGCGGAAGCGGCGCCAACCGGGTGTACTTCGACCGGATCGTCGTCACCACCGCCGGTGCGGTCCGCTGACGGGGAAGGGAATCCATGCCGCGCCAGATCCGCCTGACCGCATTGCCGTTGCTCCTCATGGCTTCCGCGCAAGCCGCCGACGCCTTGCGGCCGGACGGGGAAGCGCGGCCGCTCCCGCCCGACGCGGCGCTGGTCATACCCTCGCAACCAAGCGAGACCGAACGGTTCGCGGCCCAATTGCTGCAGGACGCGCTGGCGGCGATCACGGGCCGGAAGCCCGAAGTCGTGGGGCAGGACTACCTTTCCCCGGACCGGCCTTTCGTCAGCCTGGGGCGCACGCGGCTCCTGGACGCGGCGGATTTGCCGCCGCGCGCGCTGGGTGAAGTCGGGTACGCGATCGAGGAAAAGGACGGCAACTGGTACATCCGCG
>WRHG01000266.1 GCA_009783365.1 Clostridia bacterium
TTGGTGCTTGGAGCGATCACCAGGGGCGGCGGCGGTTGCGCCTGCCCGGAAAACACCTTTATCCGGACCCTCATCAATGATCTTGTGCTGTATAAAGATGAAGCCCTGGTTATGGATATGGAGGCGGGGATCGAGCATCTGGGACGAGCCACCGCCACGGGTGTGGACGTGATGGTGATTGTGGTGGAACCGGGCCGGCGCGCTGTGGACTGCGCCGGCGCAGTTATCCGCTTATCAAGGGAAATAGGCCTGAACAGCTTTTTGATCATCGGCAATAAGGTAAGGGACGAGGAAGACAGGCAATTCATTGCAGGCGCTTTCCCGGAGATGGAAGTTGCGGCTTTTCTGCCCTACTCCGAGGAGATTCGCGCCGCGGACAGGGACGGAATTTCGGTGCTTTCCGGTATGAAACCAGGGGAACGGGCGGTTATCGAAGGCATTGTCGATCAAATTTGGAAGAGTGAAAAATCATGAATAAACTGATTGCCGTAACGGGTAAGGGAGGGGTTGGCAAAACAACTGTCTGCGCCCTGTTGGTCAAAAATTTGCTTGCCGCAGGGAGATCGCCGGTGCTGGCCATTGACGCAGACCCAAACAGTTGCCTGGACGCAGCGCTGGGAGTACGGGCTACCGGTACCGTGGGCCGGGCTCGGGAGGAAGCGCGGGGCGCAACCGCTTCCGGGGCCGCGGCAAGCATTTCCAAGCGTGAGCTTTTGCGCTTGAAAATTGAGCAGAATTTGGTGGAGGCGAAGGGTTTCGACCTGATCGCCATGGGAAGGCCGGAAGGGGCGGGATGTTACTGCTACGCCAACAATGTTCTTAAGGAGGTCATCGCGGAAATCTCCGCCCAATACCCTTATGTGGTGCTGGATAATGAGGCCGGTCTTGAAAATCTTTCCCGGCGAATCGTCCGGAAGGTGGATATGATGGTGCTGGTTTCAGACGCATCCAACGCCGGATTGCAAACCCTTCTGCGCCTTCATGAACTGGCGGGCGAGATGGAAATGGCTTATGGCAGGCTGGCGCTGGTGATCAACAGGGTGCGAAGCGGGAAGCTACCCGACAGAATGGCTGAGATCGAAAGAATCACCAAGGCGGACATCGTAGTCGGCCTGCCGAATGATGAAGAAATCGCGATTTTTTCCGAAGAAAGCAAAAATTTCTTGGAAATTTCCGATTCCAATCCGGCATACCAAAGCATCGGGACGCTGATTTGATCGCTTCATCAATAATAGAGAAATTGAAGTAAAAGGAGAGGCAAATGGAGAACAAGGCGGACAACATGACCATTTCAAGCAGGGTTAGCGATAACGCTTCGGCCGCAATGTTGGAAAAAGCCCGGGCCAATTGTGTCGAAACCTGCTTTGACCGTGCGGATCACCAGAAGAATCAGTGTACTTTCGGGAAATCAGGCGTTTGCTGCCGCATTTGCCACATGGGTCCGTGCAGGATCACACCCAAAGCGCCCAAGGGTATTTGCGGAGCCACGGCGGATACCATCGCAGCCCGTAACTTTCTGCGGGAAGTTGTGGGGGGTACAAGCGCCCATTCCGACCATGGCCGGCATCTGGTGCTAAAACTCAAAGAAGTGGCCGAGGGGAAGGCTCCCGGTTATCAGATCAAGGATGAAATAGCCTTGCGCTACGCCGCGAAGCTTTACGGTCTGAAAGAGGCGGACCGCGGAGTGAACGAGGTAGCCTTGGACCTGGCAAAAGTGTTTCTCAATGAGTTTTCAGAGCAGGAGGGCTTCCTAAAAACCTTGGAGCTGGCCCCAAAGAAGCGCCAAGGTGTGTGGGACGCAGCGGGGATTAAGCCAAACGGTATAGACCGTATGGTAGTGGAGGCCATGCACCGCACTACCATGGGTGTGGATCATGACTTTTTGAACTTGCTGCGCCATGCGTTTCGGGTATCCCTGGCAGACGGCTGGGGCGGCGCCAGGGTGGCTTCCATCGTCTCCGATATCCTTTTTGGCACGCCGTCGCCGGTACGGAGTGTGGCAAACTTAGGCGTCCTAAGGGAAGAGACTGTTAACATCCTCATACACGGTCACGAGCCGGCGCTTTCGGAAATACTAACCGTAGCGGTGGCTGACCCGGAGGTAAAGGAGTACGCCAGAGCGGCTGGAGCGGAGGGGATCACCTTGGCGGGGATCTGCTGTACCGCCAATGAAATTTTGATGCGTCACGGCGTTCCTGTGGCAGGCAACGTGCTGCAGCAGGAGTTGGCCATCGTTACAGGCGCCGTGGAAATGATGGTAATTGACGTGCAGTGTTGTATGCCAAGCCTGCCCGATGTGGCTAAAAATTACCACACGGAGATCGTCTCCACCGCCGATATTGCCCGTACCATTGGCGCCCGCCATCTAAGCGTCAGCCATAGCGACCCGCTCAAGTCCGCCAAAGAAATGATTAAGCGCGCCGTCGATAACTTTGGAAACCGGGACGCCGCCAAGATCAGCATCCCCAAGGACAAGGAGAACCTGATCGCGGGCTTTTCCGTAGACGCAATCAAGTATATGCTGGGCGGGCGCTTTCGGGCTTCGTTCCGTCCTTTAAACGATGCGATCATTCAGAACAGAATTCTTGGCGTAGTGGGGATCGTGGGTTGTAACAACGCCAAGCAGAAGGCGGACGATTATGCCAATGTGCTTACGTCTGAGTTGATAAAGCGCAATGTTCTGGTTCTTCAAACAGGCTGCGCAGCCATCGCCAGCGCCAAAGCCGGCATGCTAAAACCCGAGGTGGCGCTGGAAATAGCCGGTGCGGGTTTAAGAGAGGTTTGCGAGACTGTAGGCATCCCGCCGGTGCTGCATCTTGGCAGTTGCGTGGACAATAGCCGGGTGCTGGAAGCCGCCACGGAGGTGGTGCTC
>WRHG01000267.1 GCA_009783365.1 Clostridia bacterium
CCATGCTGGTGACGGATGAAGGCGCTGCACGGGCGATTTTGGCGCAGGGCTTAACATAGCGTTGCTCGCCCGTAGGGCTTGCGATAATGAACCTACCATAAGCTGAGGAGTGTGCGAAATGGCGAAGAAGACGATCGAAGACATTCAGGTGTCCGGTAAAAAGGTGCTTGTCCGATGCGATTTTAACGTGCCGTTAAACGAAAACAGGACGATTACCGATGAAAACCGCATTCAAGGAGCCTTGCCTACCATCCGCTACTTGATGGAGCAAGGTGCGCGCATCATTCTATGTTCCCACCTGGGTCGTCCTAAGGATGGCTTTGATATGAAATTTTCCATGCGGCCCGTGGCTGAAAGGCTTACGCAGTTGCTTGGTACGGATGTTCGGCTGGCTGAGGATGTAATCGGTCCTTCCGCGCGGAAGCTGGCCTTGGAGCTTGGGGACGGTGATGTGATGATGCTGGAGAATGTCCGCTTCCATCCGGAGGAGGAGAAGAATGATCCTGAGTTTTCCAAAAAGTTGGCGGCTATGGCGGAAATCTATGTGAACGACGCTTTCGGAACCGCTCACCGGGCTCATTCCTCCACGGAGGGCGTGGCACAATTCCTTACCCCCGCCGTGGCAGGATACTTGATCGGCAAGGAACTGAGCATCATGGGCAAGGCGTTGGAGGACCCAGCCCGTCCCTTTGTGGCTATTTTGGGCGGCGCCAAGGTCAGCGATAAGATCGCCGTAATCAATAATCTGCTGGAGAAAGTGGATACACTGCTCATCGGCGGCGGTATGAGCTATACGTTCCTTAAGGCGAATGGCGGTGAAATTGGCCAGAGCCTTCTGGAAGCCGATAAGGTGGAACTGGCGAAAGAATTACTGCAAAAGGCAAAGAATCAAAATGTGGCTCTTATGCTGCCTGTGGACAATGTGGCAGGAAACTCGTTCAGCAATGATGCGGTCCGTATTACAGTAGATTCTATGACGATACCGGACGGATATCAAGGTATGGACATTGGGCCGAAAACTGGTGAGATCTTCTGCAAAGAAATTGAGAAAGCGGGTACGGTTATTTGGAACGGGCCTATGGGTGTGTTCGAGTTTGAGAATTTTGCCAGAGGCACGCGTGAAATTGCCAGGGCCATGGCGAAATGCAATGGCGTGACCATCATCGGAGGCGGGGACAGCGCGGCGGCCGTGGAACAGATGGGTTTTGCGGACCAGATGACCCATGTGTCCACCGGCGGCGGCGCCAGTTTGGAGTTTTTGGAAGGCAAAACCCTGCCCGGCGTAGCGGCATTGGATGACAAGTAGGGCTGGAAAGGCTTTCCTTTTTGCGCAGGCAGCCATATGGCGGCCTGCGCAAAGCTTGAGCGGAATACATGGCAATTCTGGCGCGGTGAATAGGCGGGGTCTATTGCAATGGATATGGAAGGAAAGAGGGACGGATGATGCGAAAGCCGATTATCGCGGGAAACTGGAAAATGAATAAGACGCCGGAGGAAGCGACAGAGTTGGTAAGAGCCTTGATCCCCGGCGTAAAAGGCGCGATGTGTGACGTGGTAGTCTGCGTACCGGCAACGGATTTCGCCGCGGTGAAGGAAGCTGCGCGTGATACAAACATACGCCTTGGGGCACAGAATGTTCATTTTGCGGAGGCTGGCGCGTATACCGGGGAACTCAGCGCGGGTATGTTAAGAGCCAGCGGCGTGGAATATGTCATCATCGGCCATAGCGAACGCCGGCAGTATTTTGGGGAAACGGATCGAACCGTAAACCTTAGAGTCAGGGCTGCGGTGGCGAATGGACTCATCCCAATCGTTTGCGTAGGTGAAACGAGGGAGGAACGCGAGAATGGTTATACGGAAGCGTTGGTAGAGTACCAGACAGCCATCGCTTTACATGGCCTCACAGGCGGGGAGATAAAAAACCTGGTTATCGCCTACGAGCCTGTATGGGCTATCGGTACCGGCCTGGTAGCTACAGATGGGCAAGCGAACGAAATCATCGGCGTGATTCGTAAAGCCCTTGGACGCATGTTTGGCATGGAAACGGCGGAAGCGGTGCGTATACAGTACGGCGGGAGCATGAATCCAGGGAACGTGAAAGGCCTGATGGCTCAGCCTGAGATCGACGGTGGATTGATCGGCGGCGCGTCTCTTAAAGTGCCGGATTTTGCGGCCGTGGTAATGTATCATCAATAATATGAACCGATAGGCAATAGAAGGGAAATAGCCGAGTATGGAAAAGATATTGACGGCGTTGATTATCATGGATGGTTTTGGTTTGAGCGACGCCCATGACGGAAACGCGATATGGCGGCAGGGCACACCCTGTTTGGACGCGCTGATGAGAGAATATCCCCATACGCGGTTAAAGGCCAGCGGTATGGATGTAGGTCTGCCAGAGGGTCAGATGGGCAACAGCGAGGTTGGGCATTTGAATATCGGCGCCGGGCGTATTGTCTATCAGGAGCTGACGCGCATCACCAAGGCCATACAGGACGGAACCTTTTTTGAGCAAAAGCCGCTGACAGCAGCCATAGACAGAGCAAAAGCGGCTGGGAAAGCTGTTCATATCATGGGCCTGCTCAGCGATGGCGGCGTCCACAGCCACAATACGCATTTGTATGCGCTGTTGACCATGTGCAAGCAGCGTGGTATAAAAAACGTGTATGTGCATTGTTTCCTGGATGGGCGCGACGTACCTCCCACCAGCGGAATCGAGTACGTCGGTCAGTTGGAAACGAAACTTCGGGAGATCGGCGTTGGACAAATTGCTACGGTGATGGGCCGTTACTGGGCTATGGACAGGGATAACCTTTGGGATCGGGTGCAAAAAGCATATGACGCTATGGTGCTGGGGAATGGTCAGAATG
>WRHG01000268.1 GCA_009783365.1 Clostridia bacterium
CAGTGCCTTCGATATCGCCCTGGCACACTATGACATCCGCCACAAGCTGATCCGCGTCGCTACCCCAAGACACAACGGCAAAGTCGAACGTTCTCACCGGACCGACCAGCACTTCTTCTACGATGATCACCGCTTCTTCTCCCTCGCCGACGCCAACAGCCAACTCGCCCTCCACCTGCACTGGTGCAACAACAGACCCCGTCTCTGTCACCGCTGGCGCTCCGCTCTCTCCGTCCTCCGCGACTTCCTCGCCGTCGCCGCTTAATGGGGACATACGTATTGACATTCTACACAGAACCAAGCAGTAATACAAAAAATCATTTGACATCTCCATGATCCCATGATAAAGTTATCTGGTTACTCTGAATCCCTGTTTTTGTGTGCGCTTCTTGAATTTACGTTCGGGAAAAGCGTGGATAGCAAGCCTTTAACGCTGGAGGGACCGCTTGATGGAACAGCAGCTTCGGCTGATACACAAACGGGTAGTTGGCACCAAACAGGTCCTTCGTGCGGTTAGGGATGACAGAGCTGCCTGCGTTTACCTGTGCAAGGACGCGGATGATTTCATCTATCGCCAGGTGCAAGCGATATGCGAGGAAAAGCGGGTGCCCATCCATATGATGGACAGCATGCAGGAGCTTGGCAAACTCTCCCTGGTAGGGGTGAAAACCGCCGCCGCCGCCGTGCTGAAGTAAGACAGGAAAAAAGCCTATAAGACTCCGAGGGTTGCGGAGGTTTATAGATATTATTTCCGGAGGTGTTTCCATGCCCACGATCAATCAGTTGATCCGCAAGGGTCGGCAGAAGGTGGAAAACAGGTCGACGGCGCCCATCCTGCAAGGCTGCCCGCAGAAGCGCGGCGTATGTCTCAGCGTAAAGACCACGACCCCCAAGAAGCCTAACTCCGCCCTGCGAAAAATCGCACGTATCCGCCTGACCAATCTCATTGAAGGTACGTGTTACATCCCGGGCATCGGTCACAACCTGCAGGAGCACAGCGTGGTATTGATCCGCGGTGGCCGTGTGCGCGATTTGCCCGGCGTCCGCTATCACATCATACGCGGCGCTCTGGACACGGCAGGCGTGGCTAAGCGGATGCAGGGACGCTCCCTGTATGGCGCTAAACGGCCCAAAAAGTAAACTGCCTTACGCTGCCGTTTGCAGCCCTTTCGAAGTGGGCGCAGGCGCGGGCCAATGCACATATTCCTCGAAACGGTGCATAGCCCCGTACACCGCGTGACTTTCCGGCATACCGGACCGGTCGATGCTGAAGGCCGTCAGAAATTCGCACGGCAGGCGTATAGGAAGAAGCGAACAAGCCAATTCTGAAGGAGGGAATCACATGCCCCGCAGAGGATTCATTCCCAAGCGCGAGGTATTACCGGATCCCGTGCACGGGACGGCGGTCGTAACCAAGCTCATCAATCAAATCATGTTGGACGGCAAGCGCGGTACCGCGCAGCACATTTGCTATTCCGCCTTTGACACCATCGCGCAAAAAACCGGCAAAGACCCTAACGAGGTCTTTACGACAGCCTTGGGAAACATATCTCCACAACTGGAAGTCAAGGCCCGGCGTGTGGGCGGCGCCACCTACCAGGTACCCATCGAGATACGCCCGGAACGCCGCCAGACCCTAGCGCTTCGCTGGCTGGTGGATTTCAGCCGGAAACGCGGAGAGAAAACCATGGCCGACCGGCTGGCAGGCGAATTGATGGACGCCGCCAACAACACAGGTTCCGCCGTCAAGCGCAAGGAGGAAATGCACAGGATGGCCGAAGCCAACAAGGCGTTCGCTCACTACCGCTGGTAGGGCAGGCTCATTCTCCGGTTATAATTATCCGCTGAGTATCGAAAGGAGACCCATCCCCAATGCCCAGAAGCCACCCTTTGGATAAGGTGCGAAACATCGGTATTATGGCACATATCGATGCGGGCAAAACCACCACTACCGAACGTATCCTGTTCTACACCGGGCGCACGCATCGCTTAGGTGAAACCCATGAAGGTTCAGCCACCATGGACTGGATGGAACAGGAGCAGGAACGCGGCATCACAATCACCTCCGCCGCCACCACCTGCGAGTGGGGAGGCCATCGCATCAATATTATAGACACCCCCGGCCACGTAGACTTCACGGTCGAAGTGGAACGCAGTCTTCGCGTGCTGGACGGGGCGGTGGCAGTTTTTTGCGCAAAGGGTGGCGTGGAACCGCAGAGTGAAACGGTATGGCGCCAAGCCAATAAATACCATGTTCCCCGGATGGCCTATATCAACAAGATGGACATTACCGGCGCGGATTTCTTCCGTGTTGTGGAGATGATGAAGGATCGGTTGGGCGCCAATGCCGTTCCCATCCAACTGCCCATCGGCTGCGAGGGTCAATTCAAAGGCATTGTAGACTTGGTCTCCATGAAAGCGGAAGTCTATTATGACGATGAAGGCAAGGACGTGCGGGAAGAGGAAATCCCGTCTTCCCTGAGGAGCCAGGCGGATGAGTACCGTCAGATCCTCATCGAAGCGATCGCGGAACAGGATGAGACGCTGCTGGAAAAATTCTTCGACGGCGAGGAATTCACGCCGGAGGAAATTACAAAGGGGCTGCGCGCCGGGATAGCCGCGTGCGGCATCGCGCCCGTCCTGTGCGGCTCCGGGACGGAAAATTTCGGCATCGACACGCTGTGCGACTTTATGGTGGCGTACTGCCCGTCTCCCCTTGACGTGGCCGCGCCGGTCGCGGAGAACGGCGAGGAAGTTACTTGCGGCGACGCGTCCGCGTCCCTGTTCGTATTCAAGACGGTCGCGGACCCGTTCGGCAAAATATCCTATTTCCGTG
>WRHG01000269.1 GCA_009783365.1 Clostridia bacterium
CCAACACCACCTTGATGTCGAGCGCCTCCAAAAACATCGGGAACATCTGCGCCATGAGTCCGGCGATGCCGTCCAGTTTCAAGCCAATGTCAGCCAGCGAAACCACAGCCCCGGCCCCACTCAGCGCGGCATGGATATCCGTATTGAAACTGAGCTCCGGCGCTTCGAGAGAAGTCGGTATCGCCTCCCGCATGGCTTTGGAGACGTCTTCCATCTCGTCCTCGAAGCCGATGCCTAAACCTTCCGCCATGTTTTTGCCCAGCCCGGCGAAGACGGTGGAGGGGCTGTGAATACCGAAGAAGCCCTTGATGTTGTCCAGAATACCGCCGAGGAAACCCTTGATTTTGTTCCACAGCCAGGCTGAGGCGTCGGAGATGCCGTTCCACAATCCTTTGATCAGGTGGAGGCCCGCCTCCGCCAGCTTGGGCACAAAGCCCACGATAGCCCGGACAATTTCGGTTATGATCTTTGGTATAGCCTTGACCACCTCAACGATGATTTTGGGTGTGTTCTGTACCAGCGCCACGAGCAGCTGGACCCCTGCCAGGATGATTTTATCGATGTTCCCGATGATGGCATTGATCAGGCCGCTAACAATTTGTGGAATGGCTTTGACAACGGTATTGATAATTTGCGGCAGGGCCTGGACCAGAGAGATCAGCAATTTGATGCCCGCGTCAATAATCAGCGGAACAGAATTGATTACAGCTGTTATGATCCCGTCAATGATTTTCGGTATAGCCTCCACAATTGCCTGTATAATTTCCGGCAGCGCGTTCACCAACGACACCAGCAGCTTGATTCCGGTGTCGATAATCTGCGGAACGGAACCGATGACAAAATCCACGATGGCAATAATGATCTCCGGCAAGGCCCTGACCAATTCCGGCAGGGCGGCCAGAACACCCTTTGTCAGGGCCAGAACAAGCGCCAGGGCCGCGTCCAGCAAGAGCGGCAGGTTTTGAGTCAGCCCCTCCACAATGGATTTAATCGCCTCCACCGCCACGGGGATCAGCTCCGGCAGCATATCCGACAGACCGGTCACCAGTGCCAGAATAATTTGTACCGCCGCGCCCGCCAGCATCGGCAGCGCGGACAACAGCGCGCTTACCACAATCGGAACCGCCGACATGACACAGCCCGCCAGCTTCGGCACCATCTCGGTAATTACGCCGATGATCAAAGGAAGAGCGTCTGATATCGCGCCCACGATGCCGGGCAGTGCTTGGGAAACCCCGGTAATGAGGGCGGAAATCATCTCCGAGCCCTTTTCCACCATCTGGGGAATCGTCACGGTGATAGCCTGTACCATATTGTCCACGGCGGATTTTATTTTTTCCTCGCCGCCCTCCGCTCCCTGGGCAAAATCCATAAAAGAGGAGATACCGTCGGCGAAGGCGGGCAGCAGGGCGTTCGACAGTTGCATCTTCATACCGGTGATGGTGTCTCTGGCTTTCCCCATAGCGCTGTTGAATTTCCCGGCGGCGTCCACCTGTTCCCCGCTCATAATCAGGCCCAGGTCATGGGCGCGTTGCCGGAGCTCCTCGGTATCGGCGGAAGTTTTGTTCAGCAGGGGCTGCATCTCCATGGCCCCTTTGCCAAACAGTTTTAAGGCGGCGGCGGTCCGGTCGGCCCCGGCGGGCATATCCTGCAGAGCCCGGACGGTCATATTTAACGCTTCTTCGGGAGTTTTACCCTTGATCTCATCGAAGCGGATGCCAATGGCCGAAAACACCTTTGACGCGTTGTCGCCATCCTCGGTCAGGCCACCCATGGTTTTCTGGAGGGTCTTCATGCCCGTCCCCATGATGTCGATGCTGGTGCCGGACTTTTTCAGGATATATGACCACTCCTGAAAGCCCTCGCGGGAGAGGCCCAGCTTTTGAGAAGTCAGGTTGATTTCCTTCCCCATGGCTGCCGCGCTCTCCGCCATCTTGAACATGCCGACGCCCACGGACGCGGCCGCCCCCGCGACGCCCGTCACCACACCCGCGATCACTTTACCGACGTCCTTCAGCACATCGACGACTTTGGCAAACTTGCCTCCGGCTTTTTCCGTCTCCTCCGCCGCGGACGCCGTGCCGCGCGCATACAGCCCCAGGGATTTTGTAACCTCCGCCAGCTGCTTGTCCTCTGCGTCGGCGGCTTGACCGGCGGCCTTGTGTTCACCGGCTAATTCACCCAGCCGCGCTTCCAAGGCTTTGGCTTCAGCACTGTTGGCCCCGTATTCATTTCGGACCTTGACATATTCACGGGTAGCCACTTCAATTTCCTTACCCAGATAGGCATATTTCTCCGTATGGGACATCAAGGTGGCGTTGTTACTCCGCAGCTCCTTTTCCATCCCGGCGAGCTCGGCCTCGGCCTTGTTCAGCTGCACCTGCCAGTTTTGCGTGCGCTTATCGTTTTCGCCAAACGATGATGCCGAGTTCTCCAACGCATCCTTGAGTGTTGCGATCTTATCCTTCTGCGCCGTGATTTCCTTACCGAGAACGCCATTTCGAGCAGCAAGTAGACCAACAAATGCATCTAATCCTAAATATTCAATTATGAGATTGCATATTAACAGCTCGCACTCCGGCAAAACAGCCTCTTTCAAATCGGTCTGAATAAGTTGCAGTCGGTTGCCTAAATATGCATAGTTCTCTCCGCAATGTCTCAGAAAATCTTCATTTATGTCAACTGCATATATCTTATTTGCTGTGTGCAAATGCTCAAAACCATTGCCTCCTGCTGCGCCTAAAATCGCAACAGATTTAGGTTTATAGATTTTCATCTGCTCGTCCATAATTTCACTAAGTTTTTGCAGTTGGCCAATTTCCAGCATA
>WRHG01000270.1 GCA_009783365.1 Clostridia bacterium
CCGTCGTCCACATACTGCGCGTTTTTTGCGAGCTTTGCGGCGATTTCGGGCCATATCCGGATCATCTCCTCCGGGGAGATGTCTACTCCAACCTCGGTGCGGCTGCAGCTGACCAGCAACCGGCCGTTTGGCATTCGAAACAGCCGCGCGTCCGTATCATCCCGGGGTTCCGTCATCCATCCGTACAGCGCTTCCAGCCCTTGGGGCGCTTCAGCCACAACCCCCGGGATGGGCCCGTCTTGCACGCCCTCCGCAGGCAGGTATCTAAGCCATGGAATCCCGTCCCTCGTGGTAAGCCTTTCAGAGGTACTTCCCGCCAAACTTGACGTTAAAGACAGGCCCATTGCCACCAGTGCCAAAAATACCGCTGTGAGCTGGTCCCTCATCGGCAGCCTCTCCTTCGCGCGCTTCCTTCCTCTTCCGTCTTTTTTATATTATACCATGAACTCAGCTGTTTGAAAACCAAAAGAACCCGATGAAATCGCTTCTTGACATGACGTAAAAAATCCATATAATAGAATTGAAGGTCAAAGAAAGTCAATTTTCTGATCAAAGCTTTGTCCTTCCAAATTCTGCATTACCAACCGGAAGCGGCTTGACCGCTCGTGAGGAGGCGTCTATGACCATGCAAGAGTTTACGGAAAAAAGCCGCAGCGCCCTTTCTATGGCGCAGCAATTGACCGTGGAGCACCAAAATCAAGAAGTGAATCAGGAACACCTGACCTGTGCGCTGCTTCAGGACCCTCAAGGGCTGATCCCTCAGCTGCTTGCCAAAATGGGTAAGAATACCCAGCAGATTCACGACCGGCTGGAAGGCATGCTCACCCGCCTGCCCAAGGTAACAGGCACCGGCCGGGAACCGGATAAAATCTATATTTCCTCCGATGTGGAGCGTACGCTGGCAGCTGCGAGAGAACAAGCCCAGCGCATGAAGGACGAGTATATCAGCGTGGAACACTTGTTTTTGGGGTTATTGGAGCGTCCCACACGCGCCATGCGGGAATTTTGGGTCAGCCTTTCCCTGACGGACACAGCCTTCCTGAACGCACTGCAAAGCGTGCGCGGCAACACCCGTGTTACCAATGACACCCCTGAGGACACCTATGATGTGCTGGCCAAGTACGGGCAGGATCTGGTGGCGATGGCCCGGGAACAAAAGCTGGATCCCGTGGTGGGCCGGGATCATGAAATCCGTAGCGTGATCCGCATCCTCACCCGCAAAACCAAGAACAACCCTGTTTTGATCGGTGAACCGGGGGTGGGAAAAACCGCCATCGCCGAGGGTTTGGCCCTGCGCATCGTGCGGGGGGACGTGCCCAATAGCCTGAAGGACCGCCAAGTATTCTCCCTGGACATGGGCGCCTTGATCGCCGGAGCCAAGTACCGCGGCGAATTTGAGGAACGACTGAAAGCTGTGCTGGCTGAGATTAGTAAAAGCAACGGCCGCATCTTGCTCTTTATCGACGAACTGCACAACATTGTGGGCGCGGGCCGCACAGAAGGTTCCATGGACGCTGGAAATTTGCTGAAGCCCATGCTGGCCCGCGGCGAGCTTCACCTCATCGGCGCAACCACCCTGGACGAGTATCGCAAGTACATTGAAAAAGACGCGGCCCTGGAACGACGCTTTCAGCCCGTACTCGTGCAGGAGCCCACCGTCAACGACACCATTTCCATCCTTCGTGGCCTGAAGGAGCGTTACGAGGTCTTCCATGGCGTAAAAATTCAGGACAGCGCCTTAATCGCCGCCGCCATCCTTTCCAACCGCTACATCTCCGACCGTTTTTTACCGGATAAAGCCATCGACCTGGTGGACGAGGCATGCGCCATGATCCGCACCGAAATCGACAGTCTGCCCACCGAACTGGATGAGGTAAGCCGCCGCATCATGCAGCTGGAAATCGAACAGGCAGCCTTGCGAAAAGAAGAGGACGCCCCCAGCCAAAAGCGGCTGGAGACACTGGAGGATGAGTTGACCCGGCTCCGGGAGGACTTTTCCGCCATGCGCGCCCGCTGGGAAAACGAAAAAGACGCCATCCAGAAGGTACAAAAGCTCCGGGAGGACCTGGAACGGGTGAATACGGAAATCCAAAAAGCGGAAACCACCTACGACCTGGGCAGAGCCGCCGAGCTGAAATATGGCGAGCTGCCGCGCCTAACGGCTGAACTGGAGAAGGAGGACGCCGCCGCGGAAAAGAACGAAAACAGCCTGCTCCGCGACAAGGTCTCCGAGGAGGAGATCAGCCGCATCGTAAGCCGCTGGACGGGTATTCCCGTAACTCGTCTCAAGGAAAGCGAACGGGAAAAGCTCCTCTCCCTTCCCGAAGAACTGCACAGGCGCGTCGTTGGCCAGGACGAGGCTGTTCGAAAGGTCAGCGAAGCCATTTTGCGCTCCCGGGCGGGAATCTCCGACGAGGACCGGCCCATCGGCAGCTTCCTGTTTCTGGGTCCCACAGGCGTAGGAAAGACTGAGTTGGCCAAAGCCCTTGCGCAAAGCCTCTTTGACGATGAAAAAAACATGGTGCGCCTGGATATGAGCGAATACATGGAAAAGCATTCCGTCAGCCGCCTGGTGGGCGCGCCTCCGGGCTATGTGGGCTTTGAAGAAGGCGGGCAACTGACCGAGGCTGTGCGCCGCAGGCCCTACTGCGTAGTGCTTCTGGACGAAGTGGAAAAGGCCCATCCCGACGTATTCAACATCCTGCTGCAAGTGCTGGATGACGGGCGCATAACAGACAGCCAAGGGCGGACCGTTGATTTTAAAAATACCATTATCATCATGACCAGCAACCTGGGCAGCCAGCTTTTGATGGAAGGGATGGACGG
>WRHG01000271.1 GCA_009783365.1 Clostridia bacterium
TTGCATGTGGCGATCAATACGGTGGCGTATTCATAATCCCCTTCCGCCGCCTTTAGTTTGTCCATGAATTCGTTGATGCCCTCTTCGCTGGTGGTGGCTACGTCGTTTCCGTCGCAGTAGAGCAGCCCGATATAGGAGTTTTCGGGAACGTTGGCGAAGCAGGTGACCTCGCCCGTTTCCTTGTCGTAGGTGTTCAGCGCGCGGGACACAGGCACGCCGTCGTTGTGCGCGTCGTTTTGCATCTCCACAAAAAACTGATAATTAAACAAAACGGCTGTTTGATCGTCAATAAACGGGAATTCCCGAATGTAATCGAACGCCGGTTTTCCGTCCACCTCGCAGATGACGTTGCCGTGCGCTTTGGTGACCAGCCTTTTGTCAAGGGCTTTTTTGCCCGCCAGGTTCGCCGTGTGGAATAGGGGCCGGACGTTGCCGGAAATAAGCAGGAGCGCCAGCCTGTCGCCTCCCGCTTCGCCGTCCAGGTAAACCTGCTGCTTGCAGAATTCAAAATCGTCCGCGGCGATAAAGCCGAAAACGGGCAGGCTGCCGCACAGGTCCGAAACCTTGTCCAAAATATCGTCGGATGCCATGCTCTGTACGATCGGCGCTACGCAGATTACCATTTTCGGCTCGGCGTCCGGCGCCTGTTCCTTCAGGAGGCCGTAAGCCCTCCGGTACGTGTCCTCCAGTTCCTTCTCCGGGCCGGCCGCCATGGAGCCGCTGATGGCGGCGGCAAACTGGCAGTCGTCGGCGGACAGAACATGAAGCGATACGGCGAGCTCATGATACCCCTCGTTGGTCAGCAGGGCCCCCGCCGCGGTGGTGCCTCCGAGGACATGGCAGCCGAGCCGGCTGCTGACGGCGGCGGAAAGCCCGCCGATATCCATCTCCGGCTGCCCGTACAGCAAGGCCACTGTATTCTTCCCCAGGGTGAGTTTGTCCCTGATTTGGCGCGTCAGTTCTTCGGCCGCGATTTCGACATCGTCCAGCTCGTAGCTTAAAGCGGTAGCTGATTTCATGATGATTCCTCCTGTTGATAGCACAGTGCGGATCTATGCGCGCCTCTTCATCCGCTATGCTTTGATTATAGGATAGAATTTTCATAAACGCAATAGGAAAGGTGTGCCGCGGGCGGTCAGCCCCGGGGCCGCCGGCCCTGTTCCGCCTCCGAAATCTGTGCCGGCGGGAGCCGCGTCCGTTCTCCTCAAATCTTCCCTCGGGACAGCATGCCGCGCAGTATGGACGCCACGGCGGGCCTGCTTTGGTTGGCATAGGGCTTCCCCCGCAGGTACAGCGCGTCCGTTTTCAGCGTGTTCAGTTTTTCCGCCGGAACATCGTACGGGCTTTGGGACAGAAGGGCCATATCGGCGATTTTGCCCGTTTCCAGGCTGCCGCGGTCCCCTTCGTCGAATGTGGCGAAAGCGCCGTTATAGGTGCATAGGCGCAGCGCCTGATAGACAGATAGGGATTGCTCCGGGTTGTCATGGTTGCACGCTTTATGAATCCAGGCGATGGGATCCGGCGTGGTGGTGGGGGCGTCCGATCCGGCGGCCACCGTCAACCCGGCGTCCAGCATCGTACGGACCGGGTTCAATCTCTCGCAGCGGCTGCCCAGTATGCTTCGCAAATAACGGTCGGGTTCCTGTTTCCAAGCGATGAACGCCGTTTGGACCAGCAGCAGAATCCGATAATCCCGGCAGATGGAAAGCCCTTCTTCGGTGGTCAGGCAGGCGTGGATGATCCCATGGCGGTGGTCGTCCCTGGGAAAATCGTCAAGGGCGGCCCGAAGCGCTTTCGCGGCCTGGTCGAAAGCGGCGTCGCCGATGGCGTGAAGCTCGATCTGCAGACCCGCGCGGTTTGCCGCTTTGCAAAACGCTTCTACCCGCTCGTCGGAATAATACAGCACGCCTTGATCGGCTGTGCGCTCGTAGGGCCGGTGAAGCGCCGCGTCCCGGGAACCGAAGCAGCCGTCCAATGCAGTGGCGAAACATCCGCCGATCCGCGGAAGCCCGCGGCTGGTCGCCGTCCTGATATCCATGGACTGAGGGAAGACGCGCAGCTGAAACCCGCTCTGCGCAGACCTGCCGGTCCATTTTTCCAGGCTGATGTCCAGGTTGCCGGGGAAGCCGACCCCGCTGACCGTATGGACCATGCCGATGCCACGGGACGCGTTAAAATCCATTGCCCGTTGCATGTTTCGAACAAGACCGGGGGTGGAGATGGAACGGGTCATATGGTCGCACACTTTAAAAAAGGCTTCCTGGTTCATTTCTCCGGTGTCGGGGTGGTAGCCCCGCAGCCCGGACAGCTTATCCCGCATTATTTCCAAGAGCTTGGTATTGATCACGCACGCATGCCCGTCGTACTTGACGACCACCGCCGGACGGCCGGGGCAGGCGCTGTCCAGCTCTTCCCGGTTCAGCAGCCTTCCTTCCTGCACGGAGTGCGGTGACGCGCCGAAGGCGATCACCAGCCCGTCCTTTGTTTCGCCGGCAAATGACCTCAGGGCTTCAACCGTTCCCGCATTGGTATCCGTTTCCGCCTCCATGAGGTTCAAGCCCGCGTGAAAGGCGGCAAAGCTGGCAAAATGCTGGTGCGTATCCACAAAGGAGGGTAGCAGCGCCCGCTGTCCCAGGGAGACGAGGGCCGCGTCCCTGTACCGGGACGGCAGATCGTCGCCCACATAGGCCACGCGCCCCCCCTCCGCCACCAGATGCGCCGCCACCGTGTTTTGACTGTCACAAGTGATGATATTCCCCTCAAACCGAATCATTGCCACCAACCGTTCCTTTCCCTTGCATTACCTGCCGGCAAGCAGG
>WRHG01000272.1 GCA_009783365.1 Clostridia bacterium
GCAGGTGCGCTGCGTCGGTTCCGGGCGAATCAATGAAGAATACATCATAAAGTACGGCTCGCCCTTTGCCGCCGAGTCAATGCAGCTATTATTCAAGGACAGTGACGTGGCGGGCGAAGTGACCCGCACCTTGTTTGATACAATTCGCCAATACCGGGAGAGCTTCGATTTTTACGGAACAAAAATGTCCTTTGAATGGGAGCAGTGCGCAGGCGAAAACCCTGTGCTCTTTACCGGATTTGAAGATGCGCGGAGGGTGAAAATTCCCGATACGGACCACATGCTGCCTAAAGAAATAGCAGCCTTTGCATTGGAAAACCAAATTGTTGATGAACAACATGTTTCCTTTGTTCAGGGAAACGGCCATGGCGGTTCGCACCCACATATGGTGCATGAATTTATATCGGCGATTCTGGAAAACAGGAAATCTAAGGTGAGCGCAAGGGTTGCCGCGAACTGGACAGTATGCGGTTTGTTGGCGCATGAGTCAGCCATAAGCGGCGGCGCGGTTTTGGAGATGCCCGAGTGGGCGCAGTATTAGCGATACGAAAAGAGTTGGATAAACCGTTACTCCAGTGACACAAACAAAAGAAGTTCAAAGCAGGGGAAGCTGGCCTGCGTCTCGTCCTCCTCGCTGGGCAAGGACATGCCGACGCAGGTGCCATACATCATCACCCTTTCACCTAAGGGAACGGTGGGTTCCTCAGAGCATGTGACCAGGATCATGTTGTGATATTCTTTCCCGGATTTAGCAAGAGCCATTTGGGCAATCCATTCGTCACCCGATTGGGCAACGTTCAGCATGTAGCATCTGTAGCCCATAATCCGGCCTTCGTAGGAGGCGATCTTGTTTTTCAGTGCGTTATATGCGGGCTTGATGGCCTGGTTTCGCAGTTCCTTTAGCATATCCGCTTCAGTCCACTTACGGGTGAACTGGTATACCAGCCGCCGGTCCGCCAGGCTTCCCTTGGTAAATACCAAAACCACTTCATAGGGTCCTTCCTTGGCGGTGTTCAGTTCAATTTTAAATTTGCCGGCAGCCGTTACCTTTTTATGGGTATACTGCTCCTCGTTGAGCAGCACTTGTATGCTGGCACCGGGTTCGGAGGTTCCCATCAGTACCAGGCTGGGCGTGGTTATCACTTCAGGAACGGGGGTGGTAAGGTTCACGGCCAGCAGGGTATGCTGGTAGGTAACAGGATAGGCCAACTCCACTATTTCCTCCCCCTGGTATTCGGCAGTGAAGGTAATCATAAACGCGCCTTCCTTGGGAAGCCTTATGGGTATCCTAAACTTTCCAGAGGCGCCCACCTCCAGTTCTACCAGCGTGGGTTCCGGCGCGCTGAGCCCCATCACCACAGCCGTTAGCTTCACATCCCTGGCGGCGGTTCCATCAATGGTAAATTCAGCTTTGTTGGTTTCGGCAGGCGGGGGCTTTATAATACTCAGATTCGCGCTGGCCTTTGGGGGCAGGGGGAGCACTTCCGAAAAATGGAAAGAACCCCAAATACCGTTGAGGGCGGCAGTATCCTTATTGGTCAAGGAACGGCCAAAAACCTTCCAGTCAAAGGTGATTTCATGTCCGTTACGGATGGTGCGGCGCATCAGGCCCCGATGAGCGATTTCACCTCCGTCCCGCATCAGGTAACGCAGGATCAGGAATCGGCCCTCAGAGGTATTCTTCCAGTCTGCGCTGGAAAAGTTATACCCCGTGTCCGTATATAGATTCTCCGGGTAATGAGACAGGCGGTAGCGGGCCCTGGTGGAGGTGTCCTGCAGATTGACATCAAAAATCATTAATGTTTGATCTGTTTGAACGGCGGTGATCTCCAGGCACGCATCCCCCTCCTGTGTCCAGCATTGCAAAAGCACGCCACGTTTTGCGAAATCGTCGGTCACCATTTGTACGGAGAGTTCCTTCTTGGATAGCCAGGTTTCCAAGTGGTCGAGGTTGTTTGGTATGAGCACGATATAATCTTCAGGAAGTTCAAGCGCCGCGTGGAGTCCGTCAAACAGGAGGGTTTCCGCTTGGGCGGGCGCCGGCTGCGGTGCGAGCAGCGCCAGCGTCAGAGCCAGTAAAGTTGTGCATGTGCAGAACAGGAACTTACGCATGATTACACCATCCTTTGTGTCAGGTAAAGTTCTACGGGTTATCAACGCCTTCGACCCGGGTGATGGATACCTCCACTTCCGTACGCTTATAGCCTTGGGCCAGGGCACGGATGGTAAAGGTGTTTTCGCCGATCTTTTTCAGCAGAGGGCTGTAGACAAAACTTCCGTCTTTTTGCACGGTGATGGATACGGTTTCCAGCTTGCGGATCAACTGCACCTTTGCCCCGGGCAGAGTGATCCCCTGCAGAGTCATCCGGTCCTCCCGGACGGTTCCCGTTGTTTGCGAGAGAACGATGGGCGTAGGCTGCCAGCGCACATACACATTGCATGCGGCAGTGGAAGCGGAGCCGTTGCCATATGCGAAAATAATAATTTCATTATTCGTGTCCGGAGTCAGATTTTTCATGGTAACAGAGAATGAGCCATCCGCATCCGCCTTGAAACGGGAAGACGAGCGGCCATTTACCGAGTACTTCAGGGAACCGTTAGGAGCCGTATGGCCGTTGATAAAGAGGGAAGTTGATCCCACGACGGCGGGGAAGGGAACGATCTCAATGGGCGGGGTGCCAAGCACATAGGAAAAAACGACGTTCTCATCGGTAAGGGGACCTTGTGGAGGAAGGACGAGCGGCCCCTGCTCCTCTTCTGGTTGAATATCCGGCAATATGGTCCGACCGGCTGCGGCAATCAGCATATCTTCGTCCG
>WRHG01000273.1 GCA_009783365.1 Clostridia bacterium
CGCGAAAGAATACGTCCGCATTATGACAAAACTGGCGGAAACACTCCGCGCCTGTAGGGATATACGATGACGGAGGCTGCCTGCCCGCCGGTTTTCAATCCGGAACGCCTAACGCGGTTTGCCGGTCACAGCGCTCAGTAAACGGAGGTGCTCATGACAAAGATTTTCAAGTATCTGAAGCCGAAAGAATGGGTGATGGCGGGCGTCAGCCTGCTTTTCATCGTATCGCAGGTCTGGCTCGACTTAAAACTTCCCGACTATATGTCGGAGATCACGAGGCTGGTACAGACGCCGGGCAGCATGATGAGGGACATTTGGATTTCAGGCGGCTACATGCTTTTGTGCGCTTTGGGGAGCCTTGGGGCCGCAATCGCCGTCGGCTATTTCGCGGCAAGAATAGGCGCGTCCTTTTCACAGCGGCTGCGCAGCCTGTTGTTTGTGAAGGTTGAATCCTTTTCCATGGAAGACATCAGCCGCTTTTCGACGCCAAGCCTGATTACCCGTTCCACAAACGATATCACGCAGGTGCAGATGCTGGTCGTAATGGCTCTGCAAGTGATGATTAAAGCGCCGATCATGGCGGTGTGGGCAATTTCCAAAATTGCGGGCAAAGGATTTGAATGGTCGATGATAACCGGGACAGCCGTCTTGATTGTGCTGTTCATGGTAACGCTGTTGATGATATTTGTGATCCCAAAGTTCAAGAAGATGCAGACCCTTACCGACAACATCACCCGCGTGACGAGGGAAAACCTTACGGGACTGCGTGTTGTCCGCGCCTACAATGCCGAGGATTATCAGGAAGAAAAGTTTGAAACGGCAAACGAAGAACTTACGGGTACGCAGCTGTTTACCAACCGCGCCATGGCCGTTATGATGCCTGTTATGGGCATGGTAATGAGCGGGCTTTCCCTTGCGATTTATTGGATCGGGGCAGCCTTGGTTAACGGGGCGGGAGGGATGGAGAGGCTGGCGATATTCTCCAATATGGTTGTTTTTTCCAGCTATGCCATGCAGGTCATCATGTCTTTCATGATGCTCGCGATGATATTCATTATGCTGCCCCGCGCCAGCGTTTCGGCAAAGCGTATCAACGAGGTGCTTGATACGGAGCCTCAAATTGTCGACGGTGGTGAGGACGCGGGCATGGCAGGCGTTATCGGCGAGGTTGTATTCAAGCATGTCAGCTTTCAATACCCGGACGCTGAGGAACCTGTTCTTGAAGACATCAGCTTTTCGGCGAAACGCGGGGAAACGGTTGCCTTTATCGGCTCTACCGGAAGCGGCAAGTCAACGCTGATTAACCTGGTTCCCCGCTTCTTTGACGCAACCGGCGGAGAAGTGCTGGTTGACGGCGTGAATGTGAAGGAGTACCGGTTGGAAGCGCTTCTCAATAAGATTGGATACGTACCGCAAAAAGCCGTCCTGTTCAAGGGAACGGTCGAATCCAATGTGGCTTACGGCGACAACGGAAGCGGCGAAGAATACGGCTTGGACGAGGTTAAAAAGGCCGTGCGAATTGCGCAGGGCGCGGACTTTGTGGAAAAGATGGACGGCGAATACGGCGCGCCTGTCGCGCAGGGGGGAACCAACATATCGGGCGGCCAGAAACAACGGCTCGCCATTGCCCGAGCGGTGTGCCGCAAGCCCGAAATCTACATCTTCGACGATTCCTTCTCAGCGCTTGACTATAAAACCGACCGTGTTTTACGCAGTGCGCTGAAAAAGGAAACCGAAGGCGTAACCAGCCTGATTGTGGCGCAGCGGATCGGTACGATTATGGATGCGGACCAGATTATTGTGCTGGACCAAGGGAAAATCGCCGGGAAGGGAACGCATCAGGAGTTGCTCCGCGACTGCGCCGTATATCAGGAAATCGCAATGTCGCAATTGAGCGAGGAGGAATTGGCGTCATGAGCGAAAACAGGGGAAGGGCGCAGCACAGAGGCCCTCTGGGAGGCATGGGCGGCATGCGGGGACGCCACGGCATGGGGGCGGGCGAAAAGGCCAAGGATTTTAAAGGGACCTGGCGAAAGCTGATCCGCTACTGCAAAAGCCATATGCCCTTTATATTGATCGCTCTTGCCGCCGCCGCCGTGGGTACGGCGCTTCAAATCATCGGGCCCGACAAGCTGAAGGATATGGCCAATGAAATTGCGAAGGGGCTGCCCGCGCTGGCGGACGGGCAGGCTGTGCTTGGCGCGATCGACGGCGCAGCCGTGTTCAATAGCGGCATACTGCTTGTATGCCTGTATGCGGCGTCGGGGATTTTCAGCTTTGCGGAGAACTTTATCATGGCAACGGTTACCGCGAAAATATCAAAAAGCATGAGGACCGGTATTGTACGGAAAATCAATCTGTTGCCGCTCAAATATTTTGACAAAACAAGTTACGGCGACGTCATCAGCCGTGTGACCAACGATGTGGATACCATCGGGCAGACAATGAATCAAAGCTTGGATACCCTGGTGAGGTCGGTCACCATGTTTGCCGGATCGCTCCTGATGATGCTCTGTAACAGCTGGATTCTGACGCTCGTCGCCGTCGGATCCAGCCTGATCGGCTTTGTGATGATGACCAAAATCATGTCAAAATCCCAAAAGTATTTTCAGGCGCAGCAGCAGGGGCTTGGCGACATCAACGGCCATATTGAGGAAATGTATTCGGGACACAGCGTCGTAAAGGCTTATAACGGAGGCAAAGGAGCCATAAGCACCTTTGAGGGGATCAATCGTACCCTTTACAACAGCGGCTGGAAATCTCAATTTATGTCCGGGCTGATGATGCCGCTGATGCACTTTGTGG
>WRHG01000274.1 GCA_009783365.1 Clostridia bacterium
TCTGTTCCCGGTGGGGCAGTTTCCCCTCCCAAATGTACCTGCCCACCGCCTCGCCAAAGCCCAGCCCGTCCCGTATACCCGCGGCAATGATGCCGTTCATCTCGCCGCATTCCGTCCACAGGCCGAACTGTCCTTCGCTGATGTATCGCCCCACGCTCTCACAGGTGCGCCCAAAGCGCGCCAATTCATAATCGTGTATGGCTCCCGCGCCATTGGTGGCAAAGTGGGTAACAAGCCGGCCGTTCATCAGGGCGATCATGTGGGGGCCGCAACCGCTGCGGATGACATGGGCGCCGTACATCAAAAGGGACGCGGCGCCCCTATCTCTGGCTGCCGCCATTTCCCGCGCCAACCCGGGCAGCGCGGCGTGCTCATAGGGCGGCAACGGTTCCTCCAAGCCCAGCATGACGCTGATGTCCACGTCGCTGTCCCGCATTGCAAAGGGGTGAATTTCCAGTTTTGAGCGGTCGAACATCGGAAAAGGCATACTCACACACCTCCGCTTTCAAGGTAATCCATCATCGCTTTTGCCTCGGAAAAATCCGGAATGATCATATCAGCCCCCGCCTCCAGCAACCGGGCGCGCTTATGCTGGTTAACGCCCTTTCGCCGGCGCTCGTCAGAGGCCACCCCTACGGCGTAACCGCCTATGCCCGCTGCCAGTTCGATCTCCACAAAGCCGTCTCCAAAGGAGAGCAACTCCCGCCCTGTGAGGCGGTTCTCGCGAATGATGTTTCGGATAACCAGTTCCTTGGAACAGTCGGTCAGGTTCTCTCTGGCGCCGTGAATATGACCGTCAAACCATCCGGTGATGCCCAGCAGCGACGCCTCCCGCAGTACATCTTCCTCGTCTGTGCCGCTGGCCAAATGCAATTGGTAGCCCCGATCCTTCAATATCGAAAAGAACTCACGGCATCCCGGCACCAGGTAACCGTCCGGATCCGCGTTTCTTTCCAGCGCGGCAACGCGCTCCTTGATGTGTTCCTCCAGGCGGCGCAAATACTCTGCCTTATAAGCGCCGGGATCCGCAGGTGGGCCGCCCCGCTTCCGCACTTCTTCATCCAGCCGGATACACTGAAAAATGGTCTGCTTGCCGGTAAGCCTGTCCACAAAGTCGGTGACCGCCCTCCGAATCGACGGCTCGGCTTCCGCCAGGGGCGCGGCGCCGAGCACTTCAACGAAATAAGGAATCATCACCTTCTGCCAGCCCTCGCGGATGAGGCTTACGGTTCCGTCAAAATCGAACAGCACAAAACGGAACGGCGCGGGATGAGGCGGCTTGCGAATGACCTCCATATGCCAGTGATCCGCCCGGCATTCCGCGCTGCGCGCTGTGTCCACCTCATCCCGCATTTACCGCACCATCTTTCTTTTTTTGCATCGTATCATGCATGAGCTGATTGCGTCAATATGCCGCGCCGCATCTTCGCATACGTCTTAAAAAAGTATTGCCTTTTGTTTTTTGCTGTGTTACGATGACACACGATACAATGTCGAGGGAGAAAAATATGAAATTAGGCGCGTTCACCGCACTATTCGGGGACCAAACCTTGGACGCCACGCTGGACTACCTGCAGAATGTAGGTTTTGAGGCGGTAGAACTCTATACCGGCGCCCTAGCGCCTCCTGTCCACTGTGATCCGGCAATCCTGCTTAACAGCGATACGGAACTGTCCAAATTCAAAGACAGCCTGAAGCGCCATCAAATGACACTGAGTATGCTCAACACCAGCGGCAACCCCGTCAGCCCCGATCCCGATCTGGCCAAGCGCCATCATAGAGCCTTTGAAAACACGGTGCGTCTGGCGGAGAAAACCGGGGTTGCCGGGGTCATCGTTTTTTCAGGCTGTCCAGGCGGCAGCCCCGTGGACAGAACCCCAAACTGGATCACCTGCCCCTGGCCGGAGGAATACCTGACGGCGCTGGAATACCAGTGGAATGACGTGCTTATTCCCTATTGGCGGAAAGCCGCCCAATTCGCCGCCGACCACGGCGTTACCCGGCTGGCTTTTGAAATGCACCCCGGATTCTGTGTGTACAATCCCGAATCCCTTCTAAAACTACGGTCCGCGGTAGGGCCGGCTGTCGGCGCCAATTTCGATCCGAGCCACCTGTTCTGGCAGGGCATCCAAGCGGATAAGGCCATTTTGCAGCTAAACGAGGCCGTATTCCACTTCCACGCCAAGGATACCCGCATCTTCGCGGACAACGTGGCTTCCAACGGCGTTCTTGACCCCAAGCATTACAGCCACCTCGCCGACCGATCCTGGATCTTTGGTACCGTTGGCTACGGGCAGCCCGAAGCCGCTTGGACAAAAATCATCAACGCGCTTGCCGTCATCGGCTATGATTACGTTATCAGCATTGAGCACGAGGATGCGTTAATGAGCAAAAAAGAGGGTCTGGAAAAAGCATATCACTTTTTACGCCGCCTGATTATCGCCGAAAAACCGGGCGAGATGTGGTGGGCATAGATCCCGGGCAACAGAAAGGAGCGTCTAGCACCATGCCGAAACCCTTCCCCCGCGTGGACGTCGCCGGCGTCTCCGTTTCACGCATGATCATCGGCACGAACTGGTTGCTGGGCTACAGCCATACCGGCGGCGCAGCGGACGAAATGATACGTACCCGCTACCCGGACAGCGGCAGTTTGTACCCGGTTTTTGAAGCGTACCTCTCTCACGGAGTCGACACCGTTATGGGCACCGTCAGCCAAAACCGGCGCCTTGCCGGGGCCGTCGAATACGCGAGGCAGAAAAGCGGCCGAAACATCGTCGTCGTCGACACCCCGATACTCAACGTG
>WRHG01000275.1 GCA_009783365.1 Clostridia bacterium
CGCCGAGGTCAAAACCCATGTCACCGAATCCGCCAAAGCCGCCAAAACCCCCTTCGATAGCCCCCTGCCGCCCACCGATATCGGCGAGCAGCGTATCCAGTAACCCGGCAAGGCGCTGTACGACAAGTTCCCGTGCGACACTTGTAGGGTTAGTGGCCTCTTTCGCCGCGCGGGCATGAACAAAGCCTGTCTCGTCGCAGAGTACCGCCAACGTTTTCGTACCGCCACCATCCAGGCCAATGAACCATTTCATCCTATTCCGAACATCCTGTCTTTCAGCTTAATTATCCCTTCACCCGCAACCGGTATCCTATCACATTTTATAATCGCTGATGAGAGGGCGGGACTGCGTTGGCCCATTCATCGCCCCTTGCAAGGCTGTGAGCGCGGTGGTTAGAGGCCAACGTTCATGGATTTCCGCGATGCCGTGGGCACGGCATTCCCAGCCAAAGCGTTCGATAATTACATCGCGCCCAGGGGTTTCTATCGGCATCCGGGAGATGAGCATATAAGTGATGCCTAGGCGCAAACGTTCAATACGCGCGCGAAGTTCCTCTGTCCTTGTCATATACAATGCCTCACATAATAGGCGTTCAGATGCGAGGAGCAACTCGTCGGTGACGAAAGGCGCATTTGCGTGCATGTATATACTGAAATGCCAGGGTGCAGCGGCTTGCTGCCAAAGATCAATGTATTGACGAAGCAGAGGTTCCGCGGCTTCACCATAATAACCGCGGAGAAAGTCCTCCACATGCCCCCATAGATCCGCATCCGGGTTCCAAAGTAGCTTTGCCTGGATATATGCTTGCAACTCCGCGAAGTGTGCGCCTCCGCCATGCGGGAATGCGCCCTGTTCAAGAACGCCGCTGACGCCATAGCGACGGAACAACTGCAGGTTTTTCTGCAAGACTGATAAATTCGGAAAAGGCATGAGGTAATTGTGGAAATCCGTAACATAATCCCATATGTAGAGCCGTCGGCAGATGGCGCTCCAAGCGATCAGGTCGCGCAGGAACGGCACTTCCCCCTTCTGGGCGCATTGAGGGCCGTTGATATGCGTGTCTTTATGTTGCATGTCTTCCGGACAGAGAACTACACCTTCGGGCAGCGTACCGTCCAACGGGTGAGAAAAACAACACTCAATATCGCACAGTCGCACGATGACGTTGGGGTACGGGCGGATATGCAGTGGTGCCTTTCGCGTATACAGGTAGGCAAACGTATGAAGCAGCACGCCTGGATGATCCTCGGCAATCGCCTCCGCCAGTTGGTTGACGAACCATATAACCGGACCTGACGCGCTTTCCTCCGCTTGCTCAACGGACATACAGCATTCGCACTGGCAATGGTTGTCCCAGTCGTTTTGACTGATGGAGAAGACTGTGCAGTCCGGATTTTCACGAATCCAGTGCCGTAGCGTCTCTTCGGCGATGCGGAGCACATCGGGGTTCGTCAGGCAAAGTTGGTTGTTCCGGGGCAGGCGAACGCCATTGACCAACGAGTAATACTCCGGGTGTTCCTCAAAATACACACGCGTGGGCACAAGATCATCAAAAGAATGATGAAAATTGTACCACTTTTGCCTGCCGCCCTGGCGGATGCTGATGTCATGCTTGTTACCGTTCAGGCGGTTGCGCACGGAAAACTTGCCATCGTACGCGTCGCGCCAGTACACCTCGCGGCTTTCAAACGCGGGCACATCCCGGAGGTTAAGTGGCGGCAATACCAGGGATAGCCTGCACGGCACGTACTCCGCATCGCTAGCATACCATCGGCAGTCCAACTGTTCCTCTAAAAATGCATACACGGCATAGAGTGTGCCACGCGGTGTTCTACCTGCGATCACAAGATGCTCGCCCACCGTGCGGATGATATAGCCTTCCTCCCCCAATCCCTCCGGCAGGGCTATACCCATGCCGCGTAGCCGCGCACTGTCGCCGATAAAAATTTGTGGGCTATCTGCCGGCTGTAGTTCCGTCGTTACCGGAAGTGAAGCGCCGGTGATTCTGTAGAAAAAATAATGGAACTCGTCACAAGCCAGCTTCACAGTCTCGTGCGACGGGTGTGGCATGACGATCCGGTACGCGCTTTGGCCGTGTTCCGCCAAGGTAATCATTTCGTATCCTCCTCATCCTGTTATGCTTTCAGGATCATCATCTTATCAGGGTCATCAGCCTTTAATCGAACCGATCATCACACCCTTGATGAAGTACCGTTGAACAAATGGATATACGCATAAGATCGGCACCGTTGATACGACGATGAGCGCATACTTCAACAGATCGGCCATGCTGGCTATGGTGCCTTCCAGCGCGACGTCCATTAGTTCAATACTGTTCATGATCAGAATCTGCCGCAACACGAGTTGGAGTGGATACAGTTTCTGGCTGTTCAGGTATATCAGCGCGTTGAAATAGGAATTCCAGTGGCTCACTGCGTAGTAGAGCGAAATGACTGCGATGACCGCCTTGGAGAGCGGTAACACGATTCTAAAAAAGAAGTTGAAGTAATCACAGCCATCAATCCTCGCCGCCTCCAAAAGATCGATGGGGATATTATTCTGAATGAACGTGCGCGCCACAATCATATTATATACGCTCATCGCACCTGGGATTAGCATAGCCCAAACCGTATTCACCATGCCCAGCCGTGAAACCAGCATGTATGATGGCACAAGCCCGCCCGAGAAGAACATTGTAAACGAGAACAAGAACATGTAAGACCGCTTCAGATGCATTTTGGGCATTGCCAACGGGTAGGCCGTGATCATTGTCAGTGCAACATTGATGAGCGTTCC
>WRHG01000276.1 GCA_009783365.1 Clostridia bacterium
ACCGACCGCTACGCCGTCAGCGGCAACACCGTGCGCTTCCTGTGGAGGGAAAAAGCGGATTAAGGGACTATTTTTCAGGAAAGGCTTGCATTCGGATCTATTATGTGATAGAATACTGTGGGACGCGGACAACACGCCCTGACAGAACAACATTATGAAAGGGGCACTATTCCATGAAACGCTTTTTATCTATCCTGTTTGTCGGTCTTATGATGTGCACTGTCTGCGCGGTGGGCGTATCCGCCGCGGGGTTCAACCCCGACGCGGTAAAGCAATGCATGTTGATCAACGACACGAGGGGCATCCTGGGCAACGGGCATCTGGGGGTTATGCTGATTGATGAAAACGGCTATGCCAAGATGTATACCTACCGGAGAGCCGGCCTGATGAAGCTGTCGTATACACCGGCCCAGCTGCAGCAGTTTTTGAAGGAAGGGTACCCTTTCGCGGGGTCGCTGTTTCAATTTGACAGGGTCATCGCATTCGGCATAAAGCCGGAAGAGGGGCGGAGAATGTATGACCATGCCGAAACCACCGAGTTCAAGGAATTCATGAGGGAGGCCAGCTTCTGGGCCAGCGTCTGGCCGGTTGACGGCGATAACTGCCTTACGGTCGCCCGGAGCATATTAAAGGCTGGCAATTCAAAATATGATTTTCTTTACCCGTTTGGGGAGCCAAATTACCCCTTCTATACGATGCAGATGAACTTAAGGGCGCGCTTTATTCCGTACACGCTTTATTATCCGGATGCGCCAAAGCTGGAGGTTCCACAGGAGGTCCTGGATGGACTCCAGGAAATAAGGTAGCAGTATCTCTTTTGGAGGACCACTACACCGCCATAAAGCCGCAAAGTCTTGGCTTTGCGGCTTATTACACGCCCGGGAAACGAACCATGAGTAATTATAAGAATTATAAGACGGAAATTATAAAGCCATACAAAAAAGAACACGAGACCTCCTACACCTGCGGCGCCTTCGCGACCATCGAGCTGCTGCGGGCCAGGCCGGAGCTGCTGCGAAAGGTGTTCATCCACTCCGCCTTTACGGACAGTGACAACCTCGCAGGGGAGTGCGCGCGTCTCGGCATCCCCGTGGCGCGCGGCGACGAGGCCTTCCGCAGGATCATGCAGAAGGAGAACGTCTACGCCGCCGGGGTGTTCGATAAATTTGAGGACCCGCCGCGGCCCGATCGGGCGCATATCGTGCTGGACAGCCCCGCTGACATGGGGAACCTGGGCACCATCCTGCGCACCGCGGCCGCCGTGAACATCACAAATGTGGCCATCATCGGCACGGCGGCGGACATCTTTCACCCGAAGACGATCCGGGCCTCCATGGGCGCGCTGTTCCGCCTGCGCTTCGCGGTATATGGCAGCTTCGGGGAATACCGGCAGGCCTTTCCCCGCCATGAATGCTATCCCTTTATGCTGGGCGGGGAGGCGCTGCTGGCGGTGCTGGAGGGCGCGGGCAACCCGCTGTTCGCGCTGATCTTCGGCAACGAGGCCAGGGGCCTTAGCCCCGAGTACGCCGCAGCCGGGCGGGCGGTGCGCATCCCGCAGTCGGCCCTGGTGGACTCCCTGAACCTGCCGGTGGCGGTGGGCGTCGGGGCGTACGCGTTCGCAAATAAATACGGGCTGGTATAACAATATGAACAAGCGTGACACGCATACGCCCGGGAAAGGCCTCGCGCTTCTGCTGCTTGTGTTTGGCTTGGTCGGCTGTGAAGCTAAAACGGAGAGCAGCCCCCCCGAAGCCATACCCGCAACGAGCAGAGCCGCTGCCGCCGAAGCGCCGGACGGGCCAATGTTTGATTTCAACATGCTCATGAACGGAGGCAAGCCGTTTGAGGGCAATCCCATCGACGCGGCGTTTGTAGCTGACCCCCGCCGTGCGGGCGCTACCTTGGAGATGGTTGAGGCCTCGTGCGAAATCCGGGACGCCTGGCGCGCGGAAATGGAAAACGCGCAAAAGCAGCTGCTCGCGTTGCTCAAAGACCGCGAAAGGGAAGAACTCGATAAGGCGCAGACAGCCTGGGAGGAATATATGCTTTCCAAGTATTCCATGCTGCGGGCCGTCTTCTACCCCTTTTCCGGATATGGCTTTGAACTGTTCGATGCGGAAGCTTACGGCGGCCCCGGCTCTTTGGACCGGGTAATCATCTGCGCGAAGGAAATGGACGAAACCCGGAGCCGGGCCCTGGAATTGATGGAACAGGTTTATTTTTTCGCCGGGGAAGTACGGTTTCAATACATCAAAACAGAGGATCCCACATGAACAAGACCAACATCACCCTTATCGGCATGCCCGCCTGCGGAAAAAGCACCGTGGGCGTTTTGCTGGCCAAGGCGCTGAACATGCGCTTCACGGACACGGATCTGCTGATCCAGCAAAAATATAACAAATTCCTGTGGCAGATCATCGACGAGGAGGGGATCGAGGCCTTCAAGGAGAAGGAGGCCGGGGTGATCTCCTCGCTGCGCTGCGAAAATACCTGCATCGCCACGGGGGGCAGCGCCGTGTATTCCGACAGGGCCATGCGGCATCTGAAGCAAATCTCGACGGTGGTGTTCATCGACCTGCCCTGCCATGAGATCGAGCGGCGCGTCGCGGACATCCGGGGCCGCGGCGTGGTGATCGACAAAGGCAAAACCCTGCCCGAGCTGTTCGACGAGCGGCGGCCGCTATACTTACGGTACGCCGACGCCACGGTGGAAGCGCAGGGCAGGGGAGTGGAGGAACTGCTGATGGAAGTCATAAAAAATGCGGGCGGC
>WRHG01000277.1 GCA_009783365.1 Clostridia bacterium
TAAAAAGGGGCTTGCGAGGGTAGCCGTCGCGGAGAAATTCGGCGTCCGGTAGGTATTGCTCCCCGGTATCCTCAATGTGATTATCCGGTGGAGGTAGAAGGCGATGTAGTTCATCATGATCGTCGCAACAACCTCGGAAACCTTGAACCGCGCCTTGAAAAAGCCGACCAACCCACCCCAGAGCGCCCCGGCGGCAATCGCGCCCAGCACGGCTGTGATCCAGTGCAGGACGGGAATCGGCGGAAAAAAAATGGCGATAAGCTGGGCCGTGGTCAAACCGGCGATAAACTGTCCCTCCGCGCCGATATTGAAAAGCCCTGTACGGACGGCAAAGGCCATCGAAAAACCGCAGAGGATCAGCGGGATAGAGCTGACCAGCCATTCGCCGATATACCGTGGATTCCATATCCAGACATTGCTGCGGTTCCGGGAAATGCCGGTGATCACCTGTAGAATTGCCTCGTACATACCGGCCGGGTTCCTGCCGATGATGACGACGAGCACCGTCGCCACGAGGAAGCCCAAAACCACTACCGCCACGGACACCAGCGCGTCCGATCCGGTGAACGCGTCAAGAACACGGCTGCTTAAATCGCCTAACGTTATTATATTGGATTGCGTTTTCTGGCCGTTATCAGGCATGGACGCCCCCCATCATCGCACCGATACGCCGTTCGTCGGCTTCCTCCACGGGGAGAACGCCCACTACCTGGCCCTTGGATATCGCGGCGATCCGGTCGCAGAGGCCGAGTATCTCGTCCAGCTCGAACGACACCAGAAGCACGGCGCGCCCCTTGTCCCGCTCGTCAATTATGCGGTGGTGAATGTACTCGATAGCCCCCACGTCCAGTCCTCGTGTCGGCTGCGCGACGATCAACAGTTCGGGTGAAAGATCGATTTCACGTGCAATGATCACCTTTTGCTGGTTGCCGCCGGACATGGACTTTACCGTTGTTGCCGGCCCGCTTCCCGCCCGTATGTCATAGTCGGTAATGAGCGTCTCGGCGTGCTTGAAGATGGCGGGAAAACGTAAAAAGCCCAATTTACCTGAAAAGGGTTCCCTGCGAAAGCTTTTTAGAATAAAGTTTTCGTCAATGCGGAAATCGAGGATCAGCCCGTGCTTGTGCCGGTCTTCCGGCACCAGCCCCATGCCGCTTTCGTTCCGTTTCCGGACACTTTCCCTGGAAATATCCCGATCGCGCAGCAGCACCCTGCCGGAACGCACCGGCAACAGCCCGGCGATAGCGCCAACCAGTTCCGATTGGCCGTTACCGTCAACGCCGGCGATGCCAACTACTTCTCCGGCGCGTACCTCCAGCGAAAGGTCTGAAACGGCGGGGGTACCCTTCGAGCCGACAACGGTAAGGTTTTCGATTTTCAGCACCACATCGCCGCTCTTTGCCGGCTTTTTTTCAATCCTGAATGTGACTGCCCGGCCCACCATTTTTTCGGCAAGCTCGGCTTCACTCACATCCGCGACATTAACTGTGTCGATGTATTTCCCCCGCCGAAGCACGGTACAGCGGTCGGCGGCGGCCTTTATCTCCCGCAGCTTGTGGGTAATAAAGAGTATTGTTTTTCCTTCGGATTTCAGGCGGCTGAAAATCGCCAGAAGCTCGTCGATTTCCTGCGGGGTCAACACCGCGGTCGGCTCGTCAAAGATAAGGATATCCGCGCTGCGGTAGAGTATCTTGAGTATCTCTACCCGCTGCTGCATTCCCACGGTAATGTTTTCAATTTTGGCTTTTGGGTCAACGGCAAGGCCGTAGGTCCCGGAAAGCTCCGCCACCCGTTTTTCGGCACTGTGCAGGTCGATATTTCCGAGGGAACTGCGCGGCTCCATGCCCAGGACTATATTCTCGGTGACGGTAAAGTTATGTACCAGCTTGAAATGCTGATGCACCATCCCGATATGCAGGGCGGTAGCGTCATTGGGGCTGCGGATCTTGACCTCCTCGCCCCAAATTTTGATTGTGCCTGAATCGGCTTCGTAGAGGCCAAATAGGATCGACATGAGCGTTGATTTGCCGGCTCCGTTTTCCCCAAGAAGGGCATGTATCTCGCCGCGCTCGACCAGCAGGTTCACACGGTCATTTGCCAGTACCCCGGGAAAGGCCTTGCTGATACCAAGCATCTCAATCGCCCGCACAGGAACTCCTTTTGAGTTACAAGTTTATAGTTACAAGTTACAAGAAATAAGAGTCTTGTAACTTGTAACTAGTAACTACTCTAGTCGTCTATCGCTTTCAGATCCTGGGGGAAACCGGGAAGGAGTTTGGCCTGGGCGTTGGTGGCGGCCACTTTAATATCGCCTGAGATGATCCGCTGCTTGAGTGCCTCAAGCTGGGTCACGATGGTATTACTCAGTGCGGGATTGGTGGTGGAATAACCGACGCCTTCCTTGACAAGGTCGAAGGTGACAATTTCGCCCCGGAAAGTGTTGTTCTTCACCGCCTGCAGGGCGTAGATCAGGCTGGTCTCTACCCGCTTTAACATTGAAGTAAGCACCGCGGAATCGGTGGCGGTATACAGCCCTTCTTCGTGTTGGTCGGAATCGACGCCGATGGCCCAGACATTCCGTCCCGCGGCGCGGTACTCCTTGGCCTGGGCAATGGTCCCGTTGCCGCTGCCACCTGCCGCCGAGTAAATCGCGTACACGCCGGAATCGTACCAGTTCTTCGCCTGGGTTTTCGCGAGGGCCGGTTCGCCCCAGCTGTTTACATAGTAGTCCACAATCTGGGCATCCGGG
>WRHG01000278.1 GCA_009783365.1 Clostridia bacterium
AGTTGAGATCAGCCATCACCTTGACCGAGCGGCGCCCAGTCATTTTTGCAAACTCAATGCCTTCCAAGTAGCGTGGGAACAGCGTGTCGGGCTCGGCCTCCGGTTCGAGCGCAATCAGCATGCCATGCTTTTCCGCGCAGTCTGCCATAATGTTGATGGAGCTGATCGCCTGATCGACGGCTTTGCTCCTGTCAAACCCGGGCGGACAGCGGAAGTGACCTCCCCATGCGCCCGCCCACTTAACGCCAAGTTCCGCCATGCGTTCAAACTGTATACCCAGCGACCACCGAATCACTTCCGGGTTGTACAGCGGTCCGCTCGCGCCGTGGTGGGTGGTGCCCGGGCCGAGCATGAAAGCCGTGACCGGGGTCGGGCGTCCGTATGATTTGTAGATCGCCTTTTGCGCCTGCCATTCCGTATCGCTCAATATCGCGGAACAATGCATGCTGGCGGGCACTTCAAGGTATTCCCAACCCTTGTTGAGCACATCCAGGGGAACCACATCCACCACGATGCCAAATTGGAACTGATTGCTCATGTGATCGCACTCCTACTCTGTATCAATCTTCATACCGTGCGGGATGCTCGGCCAGATAATCCGCGAACTCCTGGGCGATATCGGCGGTCTTATCGGCATAATCGCCATGGATATAGGCGTCCAACTCCTCGTAGGTCGCCTCGCCGGTGACATACCGTACTTCCAGGGAGTTCAAAGTCAACATCTCGTCGGGGTAATCGGTCGCGATCTTTTCCAGCATTTTGGTAAATGGGAAGTAAACCTTTTGGGTCGCGCTAAAGGCGGGAAGGGCTTCGCTTTGCCACTTGGCGATCAATTCCGGGTTGGAACCGCCCATGAGCGCCTGCGAACCGTTGTAGGCGTTGGCAAAAGCGAACATATTGCTTGTTACTTTCTCTCGTGCGCGGAGCTGTTCCTCCGTGCGGTCAACCGTGCGGGTCTCTATATCATAGGTGTTATAGTGCAAGCCTGCGAGACCCATCTGCATCATCACGAAGCCTTCCTCGGAGTCGGCCCAGTCGAGCAGGCGCAGTACAGCCTCCGTGTTCGGGCTGCTGGCGTTCACATAGTACGCCATCCAGGCTGACGGCGGCATCGCGTATTGCGGCTTGGCGCCCTTCTCAAGCACCAGCGGCGCGCAGTATACATAATCATCCGGATTTAATCCGTAGCGCTCTATAATGTTGGTGGTATAGTTGCTGCCGGAACAGCCAACCATGCCTACGCGGCCTTGAGCGAATTTCTCGACGGGATCGTCGCCTGACTTGTGGGTGACGAACTCGCGGTCAATGATGCCTTCCTCGTACAAGCCCCTGAGCAGTTGGATATATTCGGGATATTTTTCCTTCATCGCGCGTAACTTTGCGCTTCCGTCGACATCCGGCATTCCCAGATGCACGTTGGCGATCGAGTAGGCCATCGCCACGAAATCGTTGCGAAGATGCCAGATTCCCGAATCCATCGAGTTCTGATCGGCACCGAAGCTGACGCCGTATGTATCATCCTGCCCGTTTCCGTTGGGATCGTCGAATGTGAACGCGCGGCATACATCGACAAACTCTTCCACGGTGGTGGGGATTTCCTTGCCGACTTTGTCCAGCCATGCTTTGTTGATCAGGAAGCCCCATACGTCATATGAGTTTGCCTTGGGTAAGCCCCAGATGCGGCCATCGCCAAAAAAATCGCAGTCGCCGCGCTGTTCCAGGGTGTGGTTGACGGACATGTTCGGGTACTGGTCAATCAGATCGGTCAGCTCCAGCAACAGACCGTCTTCCGCCCACTGTTTTGCAGCCGTGTCCGCGCCGAAGTGTACCAGGTCAGGCATGTCGCCGCCCGCGACGATTTGCCTTACGCGGTCGCCGTAGCCCGAGGGCGGCGGCGCTTCGATGATCAGGCGGATGTTGAGCGTGTCCTCGATATACTGGATCATCGGGTTATTCTCCAGATCCACCTCGGCGTTGATTTGCAGCACCGCGGTTACAACCACGGGCTCTCCTTCCCCGGCCATGGCGATAGCCGGGAGCGCCAGCATCAATACCAATGCGATTGCCAGGATGCGTTTGGTCATGGTAGGACCCTCCTTCTGGTGTTCGTTATTTTTTCCATGATGCCACATGGAGAACGACCTATTCTTTCACGGAACCCAGGGATATGCCCTTGACGAAGTGCTTCTGCATAAGCGGATAGACGACCAATATCGGCAGGATGGTGATTACAATGGCCGCCATTTTGATCGTAAACGGGTTCGCACGGTATTCCGCGTTGAGCATTTGTGCGACCGGAGACACCTCGTTGGTGTTTTCTATCACCAGTTCCCGCAACACCAGCGTCAGCGGCCATAACTTACGCGAGGAAATGTACATCATTGCCGTATAATAGCTGTTCCAGTATTCCACCGCACTGAAGACAACCATGGCCGCGATGGCAGGTTTCAACAAAGGAACCACCACACGGAAAAGGATGTACAGATCATTGGCTCCGTCCACCTTGGCCGCTTCCTCCAGAGATTCGGGCACCGACTGTACGATGAAATTCTTCATCAGGATCAGTTGAAAAGAACTGATACAGATTGGCAGGATCAACGCGCCGATCGTATCGCTCAGCTTAATATTTTTTACAAGGATATAGTTGGGGATCATACCGCCGTTAAAGAACATGGTAAACAGGATCATGCTCATAAAAAACCTGCGGCCATCAAGCCTTTTTTTGGAGAGTGGATAAGCGGATATGA
>WRHG01000279.1 GCA_009783365.1 Clostridia bacterium
GCGTATCCCCCCTCAGCAGGCGCCCTGCGGCAATGGCATCCATGATTGCTTCTTCAGCCAGAAGGTCAGCCTTATCCTCCATCACGTCCGGATACTGATAAGCGCGCTTGTTATAGCGCAGAACGGCGATACCCTTCTCCGCAAAAGCGGCAGCGATATCCGCGAACAACTTGGTTTGACCTATGGTTTCATCCATATCCATGGGGCCGAATCCATGTACAAGTACACAAGCAGGTACTTTATAGAGGGCGGAGGCGTCCATTGGCAGCGTCAAGATCCCCTTCAATTCATAAGGAGCAATCCCCACCATTACTTCTTCTTCCACATACACAGGCGACTTCAGGACAGAATCCTCCTCCCGCACCAGCATATCCTGCCCGGCTTGCGGCGCGACTTGCTGCCTGGCCGCGGGTATAAACTCAAGAGCCCATACCTCCCAGTCGTCTTCACGGTCCTTATGGGTAAAGTACATATCGAGATCCTGTATTTCCATGCAAAGGTGCAGCACATGCGTCTTGGTCTTTCGCGCCGGTTCGGCAAAGGCACTATAGCTGCCGAAGCCAAGGAAATCCCCGGTCATCCACTCAAGCTCCGTCAGCATCGCGCCATATGTGTCCATAGGCATGTAACGCCGAATCTGCAGATCATAGTATCCGAAAAGCCTATCCAAGTCGTCTCCACGGATAAAAGACAGCGCGTACGTCCTAACGCTTTCCTCATCCCAGACGGGTACGCCGGCTCTCATTTGCTGGGTTGCCGCCGATACCAATACGCCGTCTTTCATTTGTGTGTGTTTCATCACTGATGACGCTATCGAAACCAGCGGAAAGGCCGCCGGCAGCGCGCACAGCGCCAGAAAAAGCGCGAGTCCCCGCTTCTTCATAACAATCCACCTCCTGCCATCCCGTCCAGTATACCATACTTTATCTTCTATAAACCGATCCAGTTGGGTCATGCGTTTGTAAAACCTCTTCCATTTCCGCCAACCCTCTTCTGGAAATAAGTTCGTATCGCTGTTGCTTATCGCGAATCCTTTTTTGGCCTGGTCCCATCGGAAGGGAGTCGATAAGGCCGAATGCGCAGTTCATAGGCTGAAAATTCCGGTTTGGTACACTCACATACCGGGCCATGGCGCCCAGCGCGGTTTTGCCGGAAAACCGGGGCGGTTCCCATCCGCGCAGCCGGCATGCCAGGCTGATTCCCGCCAACATGCCGCTGCCGGCGCTTTCCACATATCCTTCCACCCCTGTGATTTGTCCGGCGAAATAGCAACCTGGGCGCCGAATCACCTGGTAGGTATTATCCAAAAATCCCGGGCTGCTCACAAAGGTATTTCTGTGCATCACGCCCAGCCTTGCAAATTCAACGTGTTTGAGACCAGGGATCATGGAAAACACTCTCCGCTGCTCGGGGAAGGTAAGCCTGGTTTGAAAACCGACCATGTTGTAGAGGCTTCCTTTCGAATTATCCGAGCGCAACTGCACCACCGCAAAAGGCTCTCTGCCGGTATGCGGGTCCACCAGCCCCACAGGCTTTAAAGGGCCAAAAGCAATGGCTCTTACTCCCCGCTTGGCCAGGCTTTCAATGGGCATGCACCCTTCAAAGACGTCCTTCTCCTCAAATCCGTGAACAGGAACCGTATCGGCTGTTTGTAGCGCCTCTACAAACGCAGCGTATTCCTCCCTGGTGAGCGGACAATTCAAATAGTCTTCCCCGCGCCCATAGCGTGACATACGGAAAATTTGAGCCATATCCAGCGAGTCCTTCGTTACGATAGGGGCGGCCGCATCGTAAAAATGGAGCATGCTCAGGCCATCCAATTTGGCAATGGCTTCTGACAACGCGTTGCCGGTGAGGGGTCCCGTTGCAATGATGACCGGGCTTGGGGGAATCTCAGCCGCCTCCTCATCGTGGACCGCGATCAGCGGGTGGGAGCGAATAGCGTCGTCCACCCCCTTAGAAAAACGTTCCCGGTCCACAGCCAGCGCGCCACCGGCCGGGACAGCGGTGGCGTCCGCCATCCGAAGAATCAGGGAATCCAACAAGCGCATCTCCGCCTTTAGCAGCCCTACGGCGTTTGTAAGCCGGTCCGACCTCAGGCTATTGCTGCATACGAGCTCCGCCATGGTGGAAAGATGCTGGGCGGGCGTCTTTCTCTTCGTTTTCATCTCAAACAGGTCTACTTCGATTCCATGCTTAACAAGCTGCCAGGCCGCCTCGCAGCCTGCCAGACCGCCGCCGATGACCGTCGCCCTCATTCGTCCGTTTCCTCCGGATCCTTCACCCGCTGTCTGAAACGGCAGGCGCTGTTAGCGCAAAGGTGTATCCGCTCGCCCTTTTTACCCCGTTTCTCCACCATGTAGCTCCCACACTGGGGGCACATTTCCGGGATGGGCATCTCCCAACTCACAAAATCACAGCCAGGATACTTCTCACAGCCATAAAACTTCCGGTTTTTTCGACTGATTTTTTCCATAAGCCGTCCGCCGCACTTAGGACAAGTTGTCCTGATGTAATGCACAATAGGCTTTGTGTTACGGCACTCGGGAAAGTTCGGGCAAGCAAGAAATCTTCCAAACTTTCCCATTTTATAGATCATCATTGCGCCGCACTTCTCGCAGGCCACATCGCTGACGTCATCCTTGACTTCCACTTTTTCGATCTGTTCCTCCGCCGCATGAAGCATTTTCTCAAAGGGCGGGTAGAACTCCCGGAGGATCTCCCGCCAATCC
>WRHG01000280.1 GCA_009783365.1 Clostridia bacterium
CCCGCCGCCGTTGTCATGATGATCGCCATGCTTCCGTTTTTCCTGTTCGCCATGTATGAGCGCAACGGTCAACCGCTGGAACAGGTGCTGCGCAACGTGTCTCAGACGCTGTTCCTTCGTCCCAAGCAGCGCCCGTACCAGACCAACAACCTGTACGCCGCTCTCATGAAGCAGCATCGGGTGGGAAAGGAGGTGCGGCGTATTGTCCAAAAAGCCAAAGCGTAAGCTCACCCGAAAAGAACGAAAGCAAATCAAGATCATCATGGATCAGGCAAAAAAACGCGGCAAGCAACCTGCCACGGCTCAGGCCACCATCCCATATGACCGCATCTGGCCGGACGGTATCTGCGTGGCAAACGGTAATCTCTACACCAAGACCCTGCAATACCAGGATATAAACTATCTCCTGGCGCAAAACGAAGATAAAACCGCGATCTTCGACGGCTGGTGTGACTTCCTCAACTACTTCGACAGCTCCATCTATTTGCAGCTTTCCTTCCTGAATCTGACCGCGGACGGAGAGACGTTTGAGCAAAGCATCCGCATCCCCTCCCAGGCTGACGCTTTTAACGAAATCCGTGAGGAATACGCAAAGATGCTGCAAGACCAGCTTGCCAAAGGCAACAACGGGCTGGTAAGAACCAAGTTTCTCACCTTCGGCATCGAAGCGGATACCATCCGGCTCGCAAAGCCAAGGCTGGAACGCCTTGAGATGGACATCCTGAACAACTTCAAGCGGCTGGGGGTGGCCGCTGTCAGCCTGGATGGTAAGGAGCGGCTGCGGCTCATGCACAGCATCTTCCATATGGACACCCAGGCAAGGTTTCAGTTCGAGTGGGACTGGCTGCCTCTTTCGGGGCTTTCCACCAAGGATTTCATCGCGCCTTCCGCTTTTGAGTTCCGTGAAGGGCGGCGCTTCCGCATGGGCGGTAAGCTGGGCGCTGCATGTTACCTTCAAATCCTTGCCCCTGAGCTGAATGACCGGATGCTGACGGACTTCCTCTCCATGGACAACAGCCTCATCGTCACCATGCACATCCAGTCCGTTGACCAGGTGGCGGCGATTAAACAGATCAAGCGCAAGATTACGGAGCTGGATCGCGGGAAGATCGAGGAACAGAAAAAAGCAGTAAGGTCCGGGTATGATATGGACATTTTACCGTCCGATCTGGCCACCTACGGAGGCGAAGCGAAGAAGCTCCTGCAAGACCTGCAAAGCCGGAATGAGCGCATGTTCCTGGTCACTTTCCTCATTCTGAGCACGGCTGGCACAAAGCAACAGCTTGAAAACACGGTGTTCCAGGCCCAGGGTATCGCTCAAAAATACAACTGCGCTTTGGAACGGCTGGATTTCCAGCAGGAAAAGGCGCTGGTGTCCTCGCTCCCCCTGGGGCTGAACCAAATCGAAATCCAGCGGGGCCTGACCACATCCGCAACCGCGATCTTCGTCCCCTTCACGACCCAGGAGCTGTTTCAGGCGGGCGGCGAGGCTTTGTACTACGGCCTGAACACCCTGTCCAACAACCTCATCATGGTGGACCGGAAGCTGCTCAAGAATCCGAACGGCCTCATCCTGGGTACTCCCGGCAGCGGCAAGTCCTTCAGCGCCAAACGGGAGATCGTGAATGTCTTCCTCATCACAAAGGATGACATCGTTATCTGTGACCCGGAGTCCGAGTATTCCCCGCTGGTGGAACGGCTCCACGGTCAGGTGATTCGGATTTCCGCCACCTCCACGGATTACATCAATCCCATGGACATCAACCTGAATTACAGCGAGGATGAAAGCCCGCTCTCGCTGAAATCCGACTTCATTCTCTCCCTCTGCGAGCTGATAGTGGGTGGCCGGGACGGATTGAAGCCCATTGAAAAGACGGTAATAGACCGCGCGGTTCGGTTGGTGTACCGGAAGTACCTGGCTGATCCCAGACCGGAGAACATGCCTATTCTGGGAGACTTGTACAATGTCCTGCAAAAGCAGGAGGAAAGGGAAGCTGGCCGTCTGGCCACAGCCCTCGAAATCTATGTGTCCGGCTCCCTGAACGTGTTCAACCATAGAACCAACGTGGACGTGACAAACCGAATCGTCTGTTATGACATCAAAGACCTGGGCAAACAGATGAAAAAACTTGGGATGCTGGTGGTTCAGGACCAGGTGTGGGGCCGCGTTACCGCCAACCGCGCCGAAGGCCGCTCCACACGGTACTACGTAGATGAAATGCACCTTCTCTTGAAGGAAGAGCAGACCGCCGCCTACACCGTGGAAATCTGGAAGCGGTTCAGGAAATGGGGCGGTATGCCCACCGGCATCACGCAGAACGTGAAGGACTTGCTGGCCTCGCCTGAAGTCGCAAATATCTTTGAAAACAGCGACTTCATTTACATGCTCAATCAGGCGGGCGGTGACCGACAAATCCTGGCGAAGCAACTGAACATCTCACCCCACCAGCTTTCCTACGTGACCCAATCCGGCGAAGGCGAAGGATTGCTGTTCTACGGCAATGTGATCCTGCCCTTCACGGACAAATTCCCCAAGAATACAGAACTGTATCGCATCATGACCACAAAATTAAGTGAAATAAAAAGGGAGGAAACGCAATGATCCTCCTTGTGTTTTGCTTATGCGTACCGGCTGTGCTGTTTGTGTGGCGGTTGTGTTCAGTGGCGGGGGGGGCGGGGGAGCGGGGGGGAGGCGGGGGTCAAAAAAAAAAGATGG
>WRHG01000281.1 GCA_009783365.1 Clostridia bacterium
TCGTGGAGCAGGTCAAGGTCGTTTCGGACGAACCCACGAAAAAATACTATCCCGTAGATCCGGAGCCGAAGGATATCAGCGACAAGGCTAATACCTATATCGGCGCCGAAGATTATGCGGAAGCGTTGCTCGCCTTAGAACCGGGCGAAATCTACGTGTCCGACGTTATCGGCGCTTATGTAGGCACCCACTTTGTCGGCATGTACACACCCAAGCAGATGATTTTCTCGCAGGTAAACGCCGAAGTCACAGCGCTGAACAATATGCTCGCAGACATGGAAGAGGACGAAAAAGACGAAGAAATTGCGGCTCTGGCGGAAGCGCTTGCTATCGTAAGGAGCGAAAAAATAAGGGCGATGCCCGTCTCGGGCAGCGCTGCGAACCCGGATAACCTTGAATCCCTTATGGCGCAGACAACCGACGCCGCCATAAAGCTAATAGACGAGGCGGCTGCAGATGTAACGACGCCGGAAATCAAAGAACGTATCGAAGCTCTGAAAACCAGAATAGCCGGGCTGAAGTTTAACCCCTACGAGGTAGCGTTCGCAGGCGAAGAAAACCCGCTCGGCAAACGCTTTGAGGGTATCGTGCGCTGGGCCACCCCGGTCGTGACGGACGGACAAATCGTAGGTTATGTAAGCTTTGCACTCAACCACGACCATATCATGGAGTTCACCGAGCATATCACGCCGATGAGCGAACGCTACACCGAACTTTCAAACGCCTATGAAGGCAACTACGCCTTTATCTGGGACTATCAATGCCGCAGCATTTGCCACCCCAGGCATCACTCCATCGTGGGTTACGATCCCCGGACCGGCGACCCGCAGGTTCCATGGCTGGAGGAAAGCGTCTACCAGGCGTGGAAGGACAGCGGCGTGCCCAAGTGGAATGATTTTGTGAGGGAGGCGAACTGGCCTCGCTTTGACGGGCAATCCCGCAGCAAAAAACCCGCCCCGGAGCTCACCAAGAATAGCCTGGTGGGCTTGGACGGAAGGTACTTAAATAACGCGCCCCAGTGCACCGGTTGGATGGATTTAACGGAAAAAGGCGGCTCCGGCTCCTTCTATATCCTATGGAGCGGTTTGTACAAACTCACCACCGCCGCCGCTATTCCGTACTATACGGGGCAGTACGCTCCCTCCGAAGAGAATCAGTTTTCCATGCGAGGGTTTGGTTTTGTCACCATCGGCGCCGGCTTGGAAGATTTTGCGCGCCCAGCCACCGAAACCAAGGAAAAGTTAGAGGCGGCTGTGGATGAAAACTTGAGCCAAACTTCCTTCCAACTGATCCTCACCACGGCGGGTCTGCTGCTGCTGGTTGTGCTCATTGCCATCTGGCTGGCTTCTTGGCTGACACGCAGCATTACCCGGCTCATCGCCGGCATTTCCAGCTTCAGAGCCGGGGAACGGCAGTTTCGCTTCAACTCCAGCGTGAGGGATGAATTCGGAACCTTGGCCGACTCCTTCGATGAGATGGCGGACAGCATCGTAGCCAGCGTCAAGAACCCTCTGAGCATTACGGACATGGCGCATCGTATCATTTACATGAATGAGGACGGCTTGTCCTTCTGCGGTGAAAAGCTGGAGGATGTGGTAGGAAGACCTTATGGAGAACACAGCGCCTATCCGGAAAAGACCGTATATGATCCTATCATGGCCTTGGAAGAAGGGCGTGAGGCGGAGATCTATTACCGGAAGGAGAAGAATCGGTACATTCGGGGAACAGCCAACCATTTCTTCAACAAGGACGGACAAAAAATCGGCTATATCATTGAATCTGTGGATATGACGGAAATGGTGATGGAACAAAGAAAACTGGAAGAGCAGCGAACGCTGCTCAACCAAATTTTTTCCGGATCTCCCGACCTTATTTTTTACATGGATGCGGAGGGACGTTTTTTGGCGGTGAACCCGCGCTTTGCGTCCGTGGCGGGGCTGCCTCCCGAAGCCTTGGTTGGTAAAAAGGCGGAGGCTGTGCTCTCCCCTGCGGCAGCCGAAGAGTTTGCCAAATATAACCGCCAAGCCATGGAAGGACGCAAGCCGTTTTACGCGGAAGAAAAGGTGATCTTTGCCGACGGCCACATGGAGATCCTGGATGCCGTGCGTACGCCTATCCTAGAATCCACAGGCGGGTTGGCCGGCTTACTGGGCTTTGCGCGCAACGTGGACGCTCGCGTGAAAATGGAAAACCAACTGCGCAATACCCAATTAGAGTTGGAAGAAGCCGTTAACGAAGCCAATCAAGCCAACAAACACAAGGGCGAATTCCTGGCCAGGATGAGTCATGAGATTCGGACGCCGATGAACGCGATTATCGGAATCACCAACATTGTGCAGCGTAAGCTGCCGCATGATGAAAATCAGCCCGTTGATCATATGGAATTGCGCGGGTATGTGGAGCAGATTGACGCGTCTTCTCAGCATCTGTTGGGTTTGCTTAACGACATTCTGGACATCTCAAAAATCGAGGCGGGCAGGATTGAACTGAGCGATGAGCCGGTGGACATGCATGTGCTTGCGGCAACTGTTGAGGGTATCATTCGGCCCCGGTGCAACGAGAAAAACATCACCTTCATCACATCCTTTGAGCCCTTTACGCCCAGCACCTTCATCAGCGATTCCCTGCGCCTGCGCCAGGTGCTGATCAACCTGCTGGGCAACGCGGTGAAGTTTACGCCGGAGTGTGGCGCCATCGAGTTTGGTATGCACA
>WRHG01000282.1 GCA_009783365.1 Clostridia bacterium
CAAACGTTGTGAAATATTCGTATCCTCATATTGCTTCCACATCCGGTCGTAAACAATCCTCTCATGGGCGGCGTGCTGGTCCACCCACAGAAGCCGATCCTTTGTTTCAAACACCAGGTAAGTTTGAAAGGCGCTGCCCACATAATGAAGAGTCACGTTGCTCTCTTCCGGCAGCATCGATCCCGGATCCTTACCATTGGCAGGGAACGAAGCTCTCGCAGGCGCCCGTTGCCCTTCCCTGAACACGGATCCGCCTTGGATCGCCGGGATGATGGCCGGCTGTATGGCGCTGTTTTTTTCACATGCCTGAGCATCCATTTTCGCCGGTACAAGCTGCGGCGCCTTCTCGGCCTCTGGTACTGCCGTTCCATCCTCCTTTAAAACCATCACCTGAATGCTTTCTTCCGTTGTTTGAAGAGGTTCCCAAGCCTCCGACCCCAACAGCGCCTCCTCCAAGCTCTGTTCTTCGATGGCGGCCCGGACCAGTTCTTTCACAGCATCGGCTACCGAATTTGAGTCTTGAAAGCGCACCTCCAGCTTATTGGGATGCACATTCACATCCACCTTTTCATGGGGAAGCTGCAAATACAGAGCACAGATCGGAAACCTACCGGTGCCTAACGATCCGCGGCATGCGTCTTCCAGCGCCTTGCTCAGCTCCACATCCCGAAAGAAGCGTCCGTTGACAAAGAAGGATTGCTGCTGGCGGTTCCCGCGGGCAAGCTCCCCCACGCCCACGTAGCCTTTTACGAGTATGCCGTTTCGATTGCCCCGCACCTTTTTCATCCCTCGAAAGACATCTTTTCCAACGCAGCACAACAAAGCGGATTCCACGGTACCGTCGCCAACGCTTTGATAGACCGTTTTCCCTTCGTTCACATAGCGAAAGGAAATATCAGGCCTTGATAAAATCAACCGGGTTAAAAAATCCGTGACCATCGCTGTCTCCAGCGAAGGTTTTTTTAGAAATTTCAGACGGACCGGGACATTGAAAAATAAGTCCTTAACCAAGAGAGTGGTGCCGATGGGCGTAGCCGCTTCCCGGATATCCAACACCTCTCCGCCCTCCGCCTTGGCTTGTATTCCAAAATCCTGACGGGCGGCGCGGGTGGTGCAACTGACCTTAGCCACAGCGGTTATGGCTGCCAGCGCTTCTCCCCGAAACCCTAAGGTTTGGATGCCATATAGATCCTCAAGGCCCGCAATCTTGCTGGTTGCGTGCCGCTCAAAAGCCATACGGACTTGGGATGAGGGTATGCCGCTGCCATTATCCGTCACGCGCAGGTACTCAACACCGCCGCCCCGCAGTTCAACGGTAATAGCCGTAGCACCGGCATCAATGCTGTTTTCCACCAACTCCTTCACTACCGAGGCGGGTCTTTCCACCACTTCCCCGGCGGCTATCTGCCCAATCACTTCCCGCGACAGCCTTTGAATGGTTATTCCCGCCTTATCCATAGGACTCCTCTCTTCATTCCGGCATCAACCGCATCGAACCTCACACCGCTCACCGCTATGTTCGCCGCATCGCTTACAACCGCCTGGCCTTTTCCCTGAGGCGGAACAGGGCGTTCATGGCATCCATAGGGGTGATGGCCATCACATCCAGGTTTTTCAGCTCCTCCACCAATGCATCCTGACCCATATGAAACAGATCCGTCTGCTTCTCCCGTTTCTTTTTCTTCTCCAAGATATTGTGGCTAATGCTTTCCTGGTTAATATCACTGACTTCCAGACGGGCTTGAATCTCACGAGCACGGGCAACCACCGTTCCGGGAATGCCCGCCAAACGGGCCACATGCACCCCGTAGCTCTTATCCGCCCCGCCGGGTAAAACCTTACGAAGAAAAATGATATCTTCCCCATGCTCCACCACGGATAGGCAGTAGTTTTTCACGCCGCCAAAACGTTCCTCCAACTCGCTGAGTTCGTGATAATGGGTGGCGAACAGAACTTTGAGCCCGCTGGCGCTTTTTTTGGCCAAGTCTTCAATAACCGCCCAAGCTATGGCCAAACCGTCAAAGGTGCTGGTACCCCGTCCTATTTCATCCAGAATGATGAGGCTGCGCTGGCCGGTCTGGCGTAAAATTCTGGCTGTTTCGGTCATTTCGACCATAAAAGTGCTCAGTCCTTTGGCCAGATTGTCTGATGCCCCTACCCGTGAGAATACCCGGTCCACAAGCCCCAGTTCAGCTTGGGTCGCGGGAACGAATGAACCCATCTGGGCCAGGATGCAGATCATGGCAGCCTGGCGCAGGATGGTAGATTTGCCGGACATGTTCGGGCCGGTTATCAGCATGACCCGGCAGTCATCATCCAGGTGCAGGTTATTGGGAATGAAATGGGCTTGACCCATGATGGCTTCAACCACTGGGTGGCGACCGGCGATTATTTTGAGGCCTCCACCCTTGTTTAGGGTCGGTTTTGACCAGTTCCAGGCCGAGGCCGCTTCGGCCAACCCCTGCCAGTAATCCAGGCTGGCCAGGGCTTCGGCCATGAACATGATGCGTGCGCCGACCTTTTCCACTTCAGCCCGCAGGGCCATAAAGAGGGAATATTCAACTTCTTTGCGGCGCTGTGAGGCTGAAAGCAGGCGCTCTTCCAGATCTTGAAGCTCCGGGGTGGTGAAACGCTCGGCGTTGGCCAAGCTCTGGCGGCGGATAAAGCTGTGGGGCAGCTTGTCCAGCATGGATTTGGAAACCTCAAAGTAA
>WRHG01000283.1 GCA_009783365.1 Clostridia bacterium
GCGCTTTTCCTGATTGATCTTGCGGACCACCGCTTTGTTGACTTCGATGAATGTTGTGTAAAATCCGCTTTCATAAAGTAAATGCCCTATAAACCCGCGACCGATATTTCCCGCTCCGTATACAACCGCTTTCATCTGATGGTCCTTTCACGCTTGATTCATAAATTCATGAATTTCCTCGTAGCTTTTGATGCCGGTTGTCGCTCCCATTTCCATCACGCAATGCGCGCCCACGGCGTTTGCGAACTTTCCGCACTCCACGATGTCCAGCCCCTTGATCAATCCCGTGATCCATCCGGCGCAAAAACTGTCGCCGGCCCCCGTTGTATCAATCGCGTTGCATGTGTACGGGGGAATCCCGATCAGCATTCCTTCCCTATGTACAAAACAACCGTCCTTGCCGTTTTTAATCACAACATTTTTGGCGCCCATGGCTAAAAACACATCACAAATTTCCGCCGGGTCCTTTTTCCCTGACAGCATAACCGCTTCATCCATGCTTGGCAGAAAATAATCAATGTGAGGCATGCACGGTCGTAACACGTTCATCCACCTGCCCTTGCTGTCCCACGCGGTATCAAGCACCGTTATTTTATTCATCTCCTTTGCCATCCGCAAAACCGTCGCGCTTGTTTCCCCGTCGAAAGCATCCATCAGCATCGTTCCGGCGACAAATACAATTCTCGAATTTTGAATGATACCGAAGTCCACGTCATGATACCCGTATGTACCGTTCGCGCCGATGCAGTGAAGGAAGCTGCGCTCACCCTCGCTGGCGGAAAGCACAACCGAAGCGGATGTTTGTACCGACGGGTCAACAGCAAGCCCGTCACAATTTACATGATATTTCAGCAACTCACTCCGAAGGAATTCACCGAAGCTGTCGTTTCCGATTTTTCCCAGCACCGCGGTTTTAAGCCCCAGCTTGCTCATATCGATCCCCGCGCTCATTGCGCAGCCGCCGCTGTACAGCCCGATGCTGTCGATCCTCTCCAGCAGTCCTGCCCCCGGTATTGTATCCACGGGCTTCGCAATCAAATCCGCAACCAAAATACCGATGCACGCCACGTCAAACATGTATGAATCCCCTTTCGTTTGCTTTATGATCGCCGGCATATCCGTTACCAAGAGCATTTCCCCATGAGTGTTACCGGCTTTGGTACATCCTTCACAGCAACGGCGCGAATGGCGTTTACGCAGCCAATCCATACTTCCTCCGCGACCCCGGCATACGTTTCGCCGGCAGTCTGAACGCTGTTTTATACTCCTCCGCAAGCATGGCGTATTCCGCCATGGTCAATCCACGCCTTGTCCAAACGCGCCCAAAACGCTTCTTTAATGACGGGCTTCGCCTTATGACGATCTCCCATATCCCTCACGATTGTGCCGGCGGCTTGGCAGCCGCGTCATACAGCACCCGGTTCACCCCAGGCACCTCCCCCGTTATGCGAGCCGCCACGCGCTCCAGCAGCTCATCAGGAAGCCGGGCGATATCAGCCGCTAATAAATCATCCGTCAGCACAGTCCGTATAGCCACCACATAAGCGTAGGTCCTCCCATCTTCCGTTACACCTGCGGATCGTGCCTCCGTGAGTACCGTATAGTATTGAGATATCAGGCCTTCCAGTCCGGCAGACGCGATTTCCCCCAAAAGGATAGCGTCCGTTTCCCGTACGATGGACACCTTATCCCGGGTCAACTCCCCAAGGCAGCGAACAGCCATGCCCGGACCGGGAAATGGCCGCCTGGTCACCAGGCTGTCCGGCAAACCCAGTATCAACCCCAACTTGCGCACCTCTTCCTGAAGAAGTATGGCCAGCGGCTCCACCAGGCTGGTAAAGCCCAATTCCGCAGGCAGCCCGCCCACATTGTGATGGCTCTTTGTAAGTGCGCCGCTATATGCCATGCCGCTTCCAATCGCATCCGGCCAGATAGTTCCCTGCGCAAAATGATCAAACTTGCCCAGTCTGCACGCTTCTTCCTTAAAAACCTCCGCAAAATCTCGGCCAATGATCTTTCGCTTGGTTTCTGTGTCAACAATGCCTCTCAGATCCGCAAAAAAACGTTCAGACGCGTCCACATGCACAAGCCTTACAGGGAAGGCCCGGGCAAACACCTCCGTCAGCAGGTCGCCTTCACCTTTGCGCATCAAGCCATGATCCACAGAGATACAGGTCAGCCGGTCGCCGATCGCGCGATAGATTAACGCCGCCGTTACCGCGCTGTCGACCCCGCCGCCGAGGTCCATTAACACCCTTTCCCCATCCCTCACCTGTTCGGCGATTTGCCGGACAGCCATGTCCTTAAAGACCTCCATATTCCAATCGCCAGCCAAACCGCAAACATCTTTTAAAAAAAAGTCCAATATCGAGTAACCTTCCCGTGTGCAGGCCACCTCCGGATGAAACTGTACTCCGTATAGGCCCTTTCCCTCACTTTGCATGGCAGCCACCGGGCAACTCTTGGTACGGGCTGTTGCCTCAAAGCCCTCCGGCAACTCACTCACCTGCCAGATATGGCTCATCCAACACTGATTATCTCTCTGTAACCCCTGCAAAAGGCCTTTGTTTCCATCCTTCGGAGTGACAGCCACGGGGCCGTATTCCTGCTGTTCCATCCGCACCACCTTGCCGCCCAGCACATGAGCCATCAACTGCATACCGTAGCAGATGCCCAGCACGGCGTTACCCACCTCGAAA
>WRHG01000284.1 GCA_009783365.1 Clostridia bacterium
TTAATAACGACGGAACCACGGGGGCCGCCATGGATCTGCTGGCGCCCGGCATCGGGGAACTCATCGGCGGCAGCCAGCGGGAGGAACGCCTGGATATGCTTTCCCGCCGCATCGCGGAGATGGGCATGAAACCGGAGGATTATCGCTGGTATCTGGATACCAGGCGGTATGGCAGCGCGCCCCACGCCGGTTTTGGCCTGGGTTTCGAGCGGCTGGTGATGTATCTGACCGGCATGCAGAACATCCGGGATGTGCTGCCCTTTCCCCGGACCACTGGAAGCGCGGAATTTTAGAGGAAAAGCAAGAATTCTCCTCCCTCAAGCGCGCATGGAGGCTTCACTTTGAGTGATAAACAAAAGTCGATTGTAGGCGGCATGACGATACTGGGCCTTTCCGGCTTTATCTGCAAAGTCGTGGGCGCGCTGTACAAGATCCCTCTGGCCTGGATTATCGGAGATAGCGGGCTTGGGATCTACCAAATGGTTTTTTCCACCTATAATCTGCTGCTAACCGTCTCCTCATCGGGTATTCCGGTGGCTATCAGCCGCCTGGTGAGCTATAGCTTGGCCAAGGATGACCCGCGCAACGCAAAGCGGATTTTTCGGATCGCCCTGAGCCTGCTCATGCTCCTGGGATTCGTCTCCATGCTGCTGATGCTGGTTTTTAACCCCGTCCTTGCCCGGCGGGTAGGGGATCCCCAGACCGGTATGGGTTTTATGGCCATCGCTCCGGCCCTGTTGCTGGTCTGCGTAATGTCCGCCTTCCGAGGTTTCATGCAGGGGCAGCAGAACATGGCGCCGACGGCTATCTCACAATTGATTGAACAGGTTGGCAAGGTGGCGATCATCCTGCCCCTGGCGTATGTGGGCATGAAAATCTCCCTGGCTCACGCAGCCGCCTTTGTTCTGCTGGGCAACACCCTGGCGGAGGCGGCTGCGGTGCTGTTTATATTCATTGTATACAGGCGAAATCGAAAAGTATTTGAACGACGCCGGCAAAACGAGGAAATGCCCAGCCAAAGCGACAAGTCTCTCCTTCGCCAGATACTGTCCTTCGCGATTCCCATCACATTGGGCAGCTGTGTGATACCCATGGCAGGCTTTATAGACAGCGGGATGCTGCTGAACCGCCTGATGGACACCGGTATGGCGCTGGATGACGCCCGTGCGCTGTACGGACGTTATTCGGGGTTCGTCATCTCGCTGATCAACGTGCCCACGGCCCTTTCCATTGCCATTGCCATGAGCCTGGTGCCCGCCATCTCCAGCGCCATCGCCCGGGGAGACCGGCAAGCCATGGAGCGGCAATGCAATATGGGGATCCGGTATGCCTTTTTGATCGGCTTGCCCTGCTCCATCGGCATGAGCGTGCTTAGCGCCCGCCTGCTTGCGATGATTTATCCATTCTCCTCGCCCGACGCGCTCAGGGTCACGGCGGAGCTTTTGAGCTTATCCAGCCTGACAATTGTGCTTTTTACCGTAACCCAATCAACAGGTGGCATATTACAGGGAATGCGCAAACAGCGTATCCCCATGTATACACTGGTCGCGGGGGTCGCTGTGAAAGTGCTTTTAAATTACTTGCTGGTGGGAACACCCTCCGTCAATATTTATGGCGCGCCCATGGCTTCCATCGCCTGCTATACCATCGCCATGGTTCCCAACCTGTACTTTACATACAAACATGCCCGTATCAAAATGGATGGGATAGCCACCGTAGGCAAGCCGTTGCTGGCTACCGCATGTATGGGTATCCTGCTTTATGCGGGCAACCGGCATCTGCCCCAGGGCACGCACTGGACCCTTCTGTTGATACTGGCCGGTATTGCATCCTACGCGGCCTTCGCTCTCTGGACAGGAGCTATGACCCGAGAGGACCTCTTGCCTTTCGCCCGCCGTTTCCGGCGGAAAGGAGGAAATTCATGAAAAAGATCATCGTAGTGCCTCTGAGTACAGGCGGTGAAGAGTTGTTGACATCCGCCGCCGCGAAAGCGCTGGAGGAGGCAGAAAAGCTGCTGCTCCGTACCCGGCGGCATCCCATTGAGCGCTATTTGACGGAAAAAGGCATCTCTTGGGAATCCCTGGACGCTCTCTATGATGAATGCGAGGATTTTGATATATTCAACCGGGCCGCTGTGATACGCCTGCTGGAAATGAGCGCGGACAGAACGGTTTGTTATGGGGTTGCGGACCCTGCCATGGACTCCACCGTTGCAACCCTCATGAGGCTCAAACCGCCGGATATACAGGTGGAGGTCCTGCCGGGGGTAAGCCATGCCGACCGCTGCCTGGCAATGCTTCAGCCGCAAAACGCCAATGTAAGGCTGTGCGCGGCTTCACAATTCCTTGCCACACGAATTTCGCCCGAGACGCCGCTTTTACTTTGCGAGTTGCACAGCCGGGAATGCGCGGGGGACTGCAAGCTGAAGCTTCTGGAACTGCTGCCTCCGGAGACCAGCGTCGACTTTTTCGAAGGGGACGAGCAGGGCAGGCTGAGCAAGCATACCATTTCCCTCTGCGAACTGGACCGCCAAAAGACTTACGATCATATGACGGCCGCCTATACACCCGGGCTCTCCATCCTGTCGCGCCGACGCTTTGACATGGATGATCTGACGGAGATTATGACGCGGCTACGAGGCCCGGAGGGATGCCCCTG
>WRHG01000285.1 GCA_009783365.1 Clostridia bacterium
ATGATCCGCCTCAAACGAAATCTCCGGCGTATGCCGGATGATCATCCGCCTGCCCAGCTCATGCCGCACAAACCCTGCCGCGCGCTTCAAGGCTTTTAGCATGGGCTCCCGGAGCTCCGGCTCTAAAACGCTCACATACACCTTGGCATATGCCAGATCCAGGCTCACATCCACCCGCGTAATGCTAAAAGTCCCTTTAATGCGCGGGTCAGAAAGATGTTCACGGATAATAAGATCCACCTCACGCCGCACCTGTTCGCTGATCCGGTCGATTCGCTGGTAATTCACGTTCATTCCTTTCGGGAGGGATCCCTACCGCTCTATCTCTTCCATGACGAAGCACTCAACAACGTCCCCCACCTTGATATCGTTGAACGCGTCAAAGCTCACGCCGCATTCATAGCCGGAAGCCACCTCCCGGACGTCATCCTTAAAGCGTTTCAGGGAGCTTAGCTTGCCCTCAAAAACCACCACATGATCCCGCAATAGCCTGACTTCCGCGTTTCGCTGCAGTTTGCCGTCCTGTACATAACAGCCTGCAACCGTACCCGCGCCGGTAACACGGAAGGTATTGCGCACTTCCGCATGCCCCAGCAGCGTCTCTTTATACTCCGGCGCCAAAAGGCCCTTCATGGCCTTTTGAATATCCTCGACGGCCTGATAAATCACCCGGTAAAGCCGCACATCCACGCCTTCCTTCGAAGCGGTTTCCATGCCGCTGCTGTCAGGCCGGATATTAAATCCGATGATGATGGCCCCAAAAGCGGATGCCAGATTTACATCATCCTTGGTAATGGCGCCCACAGCGCTGTGCAGCACCCGCACCCGCACCTCGTCGTTGGTAAGCTTCTCCAACGCCTGCTTTACCGCTTCCACGCTGCCCTGTACGTCCGCCTTGATGATGATATTCAAATTGATAACCTTGCCCTGATCAATCTGGCTGAAAAGATTATCAAGCGATACCTTAGCGGAGGCCACTACCCGCGCGGCCTTCACCTTGTCCCGGCGCTCCTGCACCACTTCACGGCCCAGGTGGTCATCCGCGACGGCCATCATGTCATCGCCTGCGCTGGGCACGTCATTGAATCCTGAAATTTCCACCGGCACGGAAGGACCTGCCTCAGTCACCCGATCACCGCGATCGTTGACCATGGCGCGGACACGGCCGCTGGCCATGCCTGCCACAATGTTGTCTCCCACATGGAGGGTTCCGTTTTGTAACAGTACCGTAGCCACCGGACCTCGGGACTTGTCTAGCTTGGCTTCGATGATTACTCCCTTGGCCATACGGTTGGGGTTGGCGCGCAACTGTCTCATATCGGCCACAAGCAGGATCATCTCCAACAGGGTGTCCACCCCTTCACCGGTAACAGCGCTGACCGGCACCATAATGGTATCTCCGCCCCACTCCTCCGGGATTAACGCATAAGTGGTCAGATCCTGCTTCACGCGGTCCGGGTTGGCGGTCTCCTTATCCATCTTATTGATGGCGATGAGAATAGGCACCTCCGCTGCCTTGGCATGATTGATGGCTTCCACGGTCTGCGGCATCACGCCGTCGTCCGCCGCCACCACCAGCACTGCGATATCCGTGGCTTGTGCACCCCGTGCGCGCATGGCGGTAAAGGCCTCATGACCAGGGGTGTCCAGGAAGGTGATGGGACGCCCGTCCAAATCAACTGTATATGCGCCGATATGCTGGGTGATGCCGCCTGCTTCGCCCGCCGTAACCTTGGTATTGCGGATGAAATCCAGCAGAGAGGTTTTCCCATGGTCCACATGACCCATGATGGTGATCACAGGCGGACGGATTTGGAGTTCCTCTTCAGTATCTACAAAATCCGTATCCGTAAGCGCATCCTCAGCCGTTTTGGCCAGATTCATTTCCAGTTCCACGTCAAACTCGGAGCATACCAAGCCGGCCGTATCAAAATCCAGCTCGCTGTTAATGTTGGCCATGATACCCAGCAATAAAAGCTTCTTTAAAATTTCGCCGGCAGGCTTGCCAATGCGCTCCGTCAGATCCTTCACGGTAATGGTCTCCGCGGTCATCTGAGCCTTTTCAATCCTGATGGGACCCATCAACTGCTGGGCACTGGGCTTTTTAGCCCTTGCGCGGCGGCCGCCGCGCACCACGTCGTCATCAAAACCTGAAAATGACTCTCTGGCAAGCTGCTTGCGATTACGAGCCACCCTCTCCGGATCGTGCTGGCGGATATAACTTTTCTTATTCGGATCATAATTGCTAACGCGTTCTTTCTCCAAAGAAGGCGCCATTTCCGTAGGTTTTGCCCGGCCGGGACCCATGGGACGACCGGAACCGCCAGCCGGCCTGCCCACACCCCCTGTCGGGCGTATGCCGCCCTGAACAGCGCCGCCTGCGGGGCGGCCGTAAGGGCCTTGCACGTTTGCCGGACGTCCGAAGGGTCCCTGGGGGTTCGCAGGACGGCCATAGGCGCCCTGCGGGTTGGCGGGGCGGCCATAAGGTCCCGGTGGGTTCGCCGGACGACCATAGGGCCCCTGCGGATTGGCGGGACGACCATAGGGTCCTTGGGTTTGTGGATTTGCCGGGCGACCGTAAGGTCCCTGTGGATTCATGGGGCGCAGAGGATTGGCCTGGGGGGCAAGCGCTTGAAAG
>WRHG01000286.1 GCA_009783365.1 Clostridia bacterium
GCGCATGCAGGTCAGCGAGCATCCCTTTGGCACCCTCAAGTGGTATGACGGCTACCATTACTTCTTATGCAAAGGCACGGAAATGGTGGAAGCCGAAACCGCTATGGCCTACCTCAGCTACGACTTTCGCCGGGCTTTCACACTGCTTGGGGTCGCAAAATTGATCGACTTTTACCAAGGGAGAAATCTGCAAAAACGAGAAAATTGACAGCAAAAACGCTGGGTTTGACAGCCTAAAATTCGCTTTTTTAGAAAAAACCTGTGCGATCCGCTCCGAATCCGCCTCTTTTCCCTGGCACACATCAAAAAACCGCCTCTTTCGAGACGGAATGTGGTCAGACTGTCTCAAAAGGGAGAGATGAATCACCCGCAACGTCCGGAGTATCGCCAGGGATATAAGGGATCAAACCTTTTTGAAAAGCAATGCGTTGAACTTCTAAGGGCATATCACGGATATCGACCATAAAGCCATTGACAGAGAGCATCCAAACCGCAAGGTTGTCATGGAGGGAAGAAGGCAAAAGCCACTGGGCGTTATCATAATGAATATGAAACAATCTGCGAATTTTGGCGGCTTTATTGCCGGCGGTAGAAGCAGCCAAATCAAACTCATCGGCAATCTGGTCAGCGGTCAAGTGATGCGGATTGGCCTTGTCAAAGATAAAGTTGTTGGCCGCAATGGCGTAAACGACGCCGGCGGCCCATGTGTTTTCCCGTCCGCCCAGCAGCGGGGATGGGCGTTTGCGGCACAGCTTTTCCAGCAAGCGGAGGCAAAGCGTCAAGTATTCCTCGGTAAGGAACTCGACGCAAAATTCTGAAATCAATGGGGCAATCGCGTCGTATTTATCTTGCATCGCTTTTGGCACAGCCATGTCGCTCACCATCCGTTCCGTTCATGAGCACATGATAACACATAATATGGTATAATGATAGCGAGAAAGCACAAAGATAGTGGGTGATTGGATGGAAGGACGGCGGTATATAGAAGGAGCCGATCCGGCGCAACATTGCTTTGCGCCTGAATGCCTGGATGAGATTATCGGAGAAAACAACCCCGTCCGGTTCATTCGAGTGTATGTGGACAGCCTGGATCTGAAGACACTGGGTTTTACGCGGGCCAAACCGGCGACAACAGGGCGCCCGGCCTACGATCCAGGCCTGCTGCTGAAGCTGTACCTGTACGGGTACCTCAATAGAATCCGATCCTCACGGAAGCTTGAGCGGGAAAGCAGGCGAAATCTTGAGTTGTGGTGGCTGCTAACCAAGTTGTGCCCGGACCACAACACGATCTCGGATTTCCGGCTGGAGAACCGTCTGGCGCTGAAGAAGGTATTCAAAGCCTTTGTGCGGGACTGTGTGCTGCTGGGGCTGGCGGACGGTGAAACCGTGTGTGTCGACGGAACGCCCGTTCGCGCAGTGAACTCGAAGGATCACGCGACAAATATAGGACTGTCGCAGAAAAAGCTGGCCTATGCGCGGGAACAGCTGGCCCTTGTGGAGCGGTACATGGAGGAACTGGATGCTGAAGATATACGGGAACAGGGCCGGCTGGACAAGCCCTTCGCTCTGGATATCGACCCAAGGCGGCTGCCTGATATTCATGAGTTGAAGCGGCGAATCGCCTTGCATGAGGAAAATTTGAAGATCATGGATGAGACCGGCAAAACACAACTGTTATTCACCGATCCGGAAGCGGCCATGATGCGCACCAAGGATGACAGCAGCCATCCATGCTACAATATCCAAACGGCAACTGATGCCAAGAATAGCCTCATCGTAGGCTTCGAGGCAACAAACCGGACGGATATGGGGAAGCTCGGCCGGGCGGCGGAAATGGCGAAGGATTTTTTGGAAAAGGATGTTTTGGCAGTCATTGCGGATAAGGGCTATGAAAGCGGGCCGGATATTGAGGAATGCCTGATGAACGGTATTATTCCCGACGTCGGCTTCAAGTATGACCGGGAACAACGGGTCATAAACCTGGACTATAACCCTCAGGATCTTTCACAGGAGCAACGGGCCTCCACCAAGAAAGAGGACATCCGGACCTGCCTGCACGCCGGCGTGCTACCTGACTGCTACCAAAACACCAACATTTCCGTTGAGGTGCAGCATGCAAACGACATCAGCTGCTTTATTCGTCATGAGGACGGCCGGGTGACCTGTCCCATGGGCAAGGAACTGTTTTTCCAGAGCCACAGGCGCTACGGCGACGTCTACGGAAGCAAGGAGGCCTGCCGTACCTGCCCCAACCGCTGCACGGACGGAAAACACTTCAAGACCGTTCAATTTGGCAAGGATACCCGCTATGTTCCCGTTGTGATGTACGGAACCAGCCGCTACCCCCTCCAGCCCATTCCCATGATTGCCCAAAGCACGCCCTACCATGCCTTTGGCCGGGTGGAACGCAAACCTTCCCGGGTCATGGTCTATATCCGGCGCGATGTGCAAAAACAAAGGCTGCGCATGCAGGTCAGCGAGCATCCCTTTGGCACCCTCAAGTGGTATGACGGCTACCATTACTTCTTATGCAAAGGCACGGAAATGGTGGAAGCCGAAACCGCTCTGGCTTACCTTAGCTACGACTTTCGCCGGGCTTTCA
>WRHG01000287.1 GCA_009783365.1 Clostridia bacterium
TAGGTGTAGATCTGTTCTTTCTGATGAGCTTACAGGTTACGACGCCGGACTTTGCGGCCTCTAATAACGCATAGTCGCCAACTGTCATCCGGACGGTGACCATTCGCGGCCTGATAGCGCCGCCAAGGCACGGATCAGTGTCTGGGTGCCGTCCTGGCCGCGCCCGTTGGCCACAACCAGACGGTACATCTGTTCTGCCAGCCCAAGCCCGGGCAGGACGAGCTTCATGCGACGGCACTCGGCCACACACAATTCCAGATCCTTCAGGAAATGCTCGCTGTAAAAGCCCGGTGCGAAGTTGCCGTCCAAAATGCGGGGTCCCAAGTTATTCAGGGCCATGCTGCCTGCAGCGCCGCCGCCGACCGTCTCAAGCCAAGCGCGTACATCAAGTCCGGTCTCATAGGCGTACAACAAGGATTCGCACACGCTGAACATAAGCCCTGCGATAGCTGTCTGGTTGGCAAGCTTGGCCTGCTGCCCCATGCCAGCTTTGCCGAAATGGGTGATGTGCTTGCCCATGAGCGTAAAGCAGGGCGTAAGCCGTTCAAATGACGCTACATCCCCTCCGACCAGAATGGAAAGCGTGGCGTTGCGCGCCCCCACATCTCCGCCCGTTACCGGTGCATCCAAAGCCGTGCAGCCTTTTGCTTCGGCAGCTTGGGCGATACGATCCGCAAGCGCGGGGCTGCTGGTGGTCATATCGCACACTATACCCTCCACAGCCAGGCCGGACAGCACTCCCTTTTCGCCGAGAATCGTCTCCTCCACATCGTTGGGGTAGCCCACAATGGTGAAGACAATGCTGGAAGCCTTCGCCACTTCCTGTGGGGAATCCAGCCATTGCGCACCGGCGTCAAGCAGTGCTTGGGCCTTGTGGCGGGTGCGGTTATAGACGCTGACAGAGTAGCCACCCTTGAGCAGATGCCCTGCCATAGATGCACCCATGACGCCTGTGCCGATCCACCCGATACGAGCTTTTTCCTGCATGGGGTTTCTCCTTTACGCTTTGCAATCCATGACGCAAGAATTTAGAGAGAAATACCAGTCCTTCCGCATGATGACAAATCCGCCAATTCCTCCACGGCGGCATCAACATAAGCCTTTAGGGGTACCGCGCCGCGTATGATAAAACCGCACGAAGGAAGATGGCTTTTTTTTGCCGGTGTGGGTATGATGTAAAGAAAGCATGGCATATCTGGTGGAAATAAGGGTTGAGCGAAGGATAATAAAACAAGGGAGGCTCCCCATGAAACGGATCGATTTTGAGAATCATTTTTATGATGCATGTTTTTATGACGCGTTGAAAAAGCGCGACACCCCCCCGTATTACCGCACGGATACCGACCTGATCACATGGACCAACGACCTGAAGGTGCCGCAGGGGAGTATTACGGACGTGCTGCTCGACATTGGCGAGGGACGGCTCAAATATATGGATGATCTTGGCATTGATTTGGCCGTGCTGAGTTGTTCGCCGGGAGTCGAACAGCTTGATGCGCCGGATTCGATTGACGTATGCCGCAAGACGAACAACGCGCTTTTTGCGCTTACCCAAAGGTACCCGGGCCGTTTTTTGGGCAGCGCGATCCTGCCTGTGAAGGACGTCACCGCCGCATGTTCGGAGTTTGAGCGTTGCGTGAAAGACATGGGATTTGTCGGCTGGCAGGCCCATTCCAATTTCGGCAAGGATGCGGCCCCCGACGATGCTACCTTCCGTCCGATTTTCAAAAAAGCCGTCGAGCTTGGCGCATATGTATACCTGCATCCACAGCTTCCGGACTACAGCCGCCTTGAGGGCTACGGCTTCCCCCTGGCTGGCTCCGGACTTGGCTTTACGCTGGATTGCATCATCACGACCACCAGGATGATATTTTCCGGGCTGTTCGACGAACTGCCCGGCCTTACCGTGATACTCGGGCATCTCGGCGAATGCTTCCCTTTCATGCTGGAGCGGATGGACAATCGTATCGGCATGTATAAAAACCCGCTGTTGAAAAACAAGCATAATCCGAGCTATTATTTCAAGAACAATATTCTCGTCACCACCAGCGGCAATATGTCAAAAGCGGCGTTTTATTGCGCCCGCGATGTGCTGGGCATTGACCGCATTCTTTTCGGCAGCGATCATCCGTATGAAAATTTTGCCGACATGGTAACCTTTGTGAATGAAATCCCGCTGACTGAACGGGAGCGGGAAGCGGTGTACTATAGAAACGCCGTCGAGAAGCTGAATATACAGGCTTTGCGTGGCTTTTAACGGCAGCCGCCGTCACACGTCGCGTTGGATCCCGTTCTTTTTTGCCTCACACGGTGCATCTGGAGTCTTTTGCATGCGCCTGACGAAATCAGCAGCAGTTATTTTCTGCCTGTTGCTTTCAGGCGGCAGTCCAGGTTTCGCCTCGGCGGGCACTATGTCGGCGGTTCCCTGTATCTGGTGGTCGGTGGGCACGCCAAAGAGTCTAAACGGCGGGCGGGCAGAGCAGACGCTGACCCTGACAGCTTCGCCAACGAACGTGATTGAACGCCCCGAGGTCTGGCTGCGGATAATGACGCCGGATGCTTCTCCGGACGGCTGGTACAAGGGCGACTGGTCGTCAATC
>WRHG01000288.1 GCA_009783365.1 Clostridia bacterium
TACGGGACTTATTCGGTGGAGCATCAGTATGATCCAGAGGGCCCGCTCGTGTTCGAGCCTATAGGCTTATACCAGGAGCCTAGCCGAATGGTTCGTGGTGGATATTACAAAACAGCTGCTGCCAATATGTATTCTGCCCAGCGAGCCCTCGTTACCCCGCTCTTGTTTGGCGGGGACCTTGGCCTCCGCCTCGTTCGTCCCTAGAAAAGCATACAGTAGCTCTGCTACACTACCCAACATGCTTGATTATCGATTTATTGCGGAAAACCTCGAGGCGGTTAAGAAGAACATCGCCAGCCGCTGCATGAAGGCCGATGCCGAAGCGGTGGCATCTCTCTTTGCCCGGCGCACGGAACTGAGTACCGCCCTGCAGGCGTTGCAGCAGCAGCGGAACGCCAACGCCGCCGCCATGAAGGGAAAGATGGAGGCCGCGCCCCGCGCCGCCCTGGTAGAAGAGGGAAAGAAGCTGAAAGAGTCCATCGCCGCCGCCGAGGCGGAACTGGCCGCCGTAGAAGCGGCGCTGGATACCGAAGGCCGCAGGATACCCAATATGGCTCACCCGGACGCCCCCGTGGGCAGGGAAGACACGGACAACCTCGAAGTGAAGCGCTCTGGTGAGCCTCCCCACTTCGACTTTGTGCCCGCCGACCATGTCAAGCTGGGCCAGGACCTGGACATCATCGACTTTGACACCGCCACAAAGGTGTCAGGCACCAAGTTCTACTATCTAAAGAACGAAGGCGTCTATCTGGAACTCGCGCTCGTGCGTTACGCCCTGGACATTTTGCAAAAAAAAGGCTTTACCCCCTGCATTACGCCGGACCTGGCGCGGGAGCAGATCCTTGAAGGCATCGGCTTTAACCCGCGCGGCGCGGAATCAAACGTGTACACCCTGGAGGGCGAAGACACTTGCCTCGTGGGCACCGCCGAAATAACCCTCGGCGGCTATCATGCGGACACGATCCTCCCAAAGGAACAACTCCCCCTGCGCCTTGCCGGCCTTTCCCACTGCTTCCGCCGGGAAGCCGGAGCCGCCGGGCAATTCTCCAAAGGCCTGTACCGCGTGCATCAATTCACCAAACTGGAAATGTTCGTGTACTGCCTCCCGGAAGACTCAGAGCGCCTCCATGCGGAACTCCGCGCAATAGAGGAAGAAATCTTCGCGGGCCTTGGCATCCCCTACCGCGTCGTGGACACCTGCACCGGCGACCTCGGCGCGCCCGCCTACCGTAAGTGGGACCTGGAAGCCTGGATGCCCGGCCGCGCCAAAACCCCCGCGCCGGAAGGCGGCGACTGGGGCGAAGTAACCTCCGCCTCTAACTGCACCGACTACCAGGCCCGCCGCCTCAACATCAGGTACAAGGACGACGACGGCAGGAACAAGTTCGTCCACACCCTTAACGGCACCGCCATCGCGGTCTCGCGGGCCATCATCGCGGTGCTGGAAAATTTCCAGGAGGGCGATGGCTCGGTGCGGCTTCCAAAAGCACTTGTCCCCTATTGCGGCTTTGAATTTATCAAGAAGAAGAATTAACCACGGAGGACACGGAGAAGAAATCAGGATCATCTTCCTCCTATTTGCTTTTTACTGTGGTTTGTGGTAGGGTTGCCTGTAGGAGAGACGCATGGAAGCAATATACCGGCTAAATACCAACGATTTGGGGATTGGGTTTGTAAATTCCCTGCAGGCCGCGTATCCCGGAAAAACAATCAAAATAACGGTTCGGGAAGAAGACGACCCTGATTTCGACGAGACTGAATACCTGAATCGTTCCCCAGCCAACCGCGAGCACCTGGATAAAGCGATGAAAAACGTTGCAGAGGGCAAACTTATTAGTTTTAACACCATCGAAGAGGCGCGGCAATGCGCCGAAAAATGGGCGGCGGAAAATTGATCAGTTTTGAGGACTCCGCCTTTGCTGAATATCGCCAGTGGGCCAAAGAAGACAGAAAAATAATCGATAAGATCGATGCGCTCATTACCGAAATACGGCGTGACCCCTTCCGCGGCACGGGAAAGCCGGAGCCGCTCAAGGGCAACCGATCCGGACAATGGTCCCGCCGTATAACGCAGGAGCACCGCTTGGTGTATCAGGTTCTTGTTGACCAAATCGTTATCATTTCATGTAGATACCATTATTGATAAGCCTTTATCCTCATTCCCCTATTAGCGCAGTACAATGTTCACCAGTTTGCCGGGTACGGCGATGACCTTAACGATGGCCTTACCCTCTGTCCACTTCTGAATGCCGGGGAGGCTGCGGGCGGTCTTTTCAAGCTCTTCCCTGGGGGTGTCGGGCGCGGCGCCGAACTTGTCCCGTATCTTTCCGTTCACCTGCACGACGATGGTCACGGAGTCCGCCGTCAGGGCGTCCTCCTCGTAAACGGGCCATGGGGCTTTTGACAACAGGGAATCGTTGCCGAGCATCTGCCACAGCTCCTCGGCTATGTGAGGGCTGAAGGGCGACAGGCAGTTCAAAAGCGCGTCCACCGCCTCGCGCTGAAGCTCACGCCCCACGTCATCCGACGGTTTGAAGGCGTAAAGCGCGTTGGTCAGCTCCATCAATCGGGCAATGGCGGTG
>WRHG01000289.1 GCA_009783365.1 Clostridia bacterium
AAGGAGGGTAAAAAGACGATGATCGTTTTGGAGCCTTCCCAGGAGATGGCGGAGATGATCCGGAAGTATTTGCCCCATGGCGCGTACCGCGCCTAGGGGGTTCTATGCGGATCTATTTAGATAACGCGGCGACCACGAAGCCTTTTAGCCGGGTTGTTTCAGCTGTGGCCGACTGTATGAGGGATTGTTACTACAACCCTGCCGCGCTGTATTCGCCGGCCATGGAAGCGGAGCGGGAGATAAAAAGAGCCCGGACGGTGATTGCCGAATCTATCGGCGCGTCGGAGAAGGAGATCCTGTTCACCTCCGGCGGTACAGAGAGCAATAACCTGGCCGTCACTGGCCACATGAGCGGGCAACGGAAGGAAGGGGTTATCCTCTATAGCAGGCTGGATCACCCTTCGACGCAAAACGCCTGCATGGAAGCGGCCGCATTGCATGGGCATATCGCCCGGGAAATTCCCATTTTACGCAGCGGAGAGCTGGATTTGCATGCGTTGGAAAACATGCTGGATTCCAGGGTCCGGCTTATTTGCGTTACGCAGGTATGCAGCGAAACCGGTTCAATTGCGCCGTTGTCTGAAATTGTTCATTTGCGGGATCATAGGGCGGCCGATGCGGCCGTCCACGTGGATGGGGTTCAGGGATATTTGCGCACGCCTTTTTCCATGACGGAATGCAACGTTCAATCCTTTGCGATGAGCGCCCACAAAATCCATGGCCCTAAGGGCGTAGGGGCTTTGGCAGTGCGCAAGGGGCATCGTATACGCCCCATCCTGGTGGGGGGCGGCCAGCAGGGAAACCTGCGCAGCGGTACAGAAAACTCCCCGGGCGTGGTAGGTTTTCGCACAGCCGTTGAATGTTACGCCCAAGAAGTTGCCGCCCGTCCCCGCATGGTCAGCTTCAGGCAAACGATGTTGGAAACGTTGCGGCAGGGGTTGCCTGATCTGGTTGTAATGGGCCAGTCGCAGGGCGCCGCGGGCAACGCGGAGCACATTTTATGCATGGCTTTCCCTCCTGTGCGGGGAGAGACTTTGGTACATGCCTTGGAGGACAAAGAGGTGTTCATCGGTACAGGGTCTGCCTGCAGTTCGCGAAAGGGCAAGCGTTCCGCGCTGTTCACAGCCATGGGTATATCTCCCGAGGTGATTGACAGTTCCGTAAGGGTCAGTTTTTCGGTTATGAACACACAGGAAGAAGTTTTGACGGCCGCCCGGGAGATTGTTGAAAAAGTTTCGCGGCTGCGCCGGTATCAACGTCGATAAAGGGGAAGAACCTTGCGAGAAGTATTGTTAGTGAGATTTGGAGAAATTTTCCTGAAGGGGCTCAACCGTCCTTTCTTTATGCGCATGCTGGTGGAGCGGATCCGGAGAGCGGTGGGGGCTGGCCATGTATGGCTTCATGACAGCAGGGTTTATGTAAGTGATCTTACGGATATGGCAGAAGGAATTCGGCGGGTGACAAAGGTTTTTGGCGTCCATAGCGTATGTCGGGCGGTAGAGATGGATAAGGAGGATTTTGAGGCCGTCTGCCGCCAGGCTGTGGAAATGCTGCGGGGCTGCCAGGGAACGTTTAAAGTGAACGCCCGCAGAAGCGATAAACGTTATCCCAAGGACTCACCCCGGCTGAACAGGGATATCGGCGAATATGTGCTGCAGCGACTTCCCCACTTGACTGTGGATGTCAAGAACCCTGAAACGGTCCTTTCCTTGGAGATCCGCGATTGCGCATACCTGTACACCACCGCTGTCCCGGCTGTGGGAGGCATGCCTGTAGGAACTAACGGACGGGCGCTTTTGCTGCTGTCCGGAGGTATCGACAGTCCGGTGGCGGGCTGGATGATCGCTAAACGAGGCGTTTGTGTGAACGCCGTGCATTTTCATTCCTTCCCCTATACCAGCGAGCGCGCCAAGGAAAAGGTGCTGGAACTGGCAAAGGTACTTAGCGAAAGCCTTTGCGGGATCAGAGTCCACGTGGTCCCCTTCACGGAGATCCAGACGCGCATTCATGAACAATGCCATCCGGACTATACAACCTTGATTATGCGCCGGTACATGGTGCGTATTGCCAGCGCCATCGCCCGCAAGGAACGATTCCAGGCGCTGGTGACAGGCGAGAGCATCGGCCAGGTGGCTAGCCAAACGATGGAAGCCTTGCGCTGCACGGACACAGTGGCGGATCTTCCCATATTCAGGCCCCTGATTGGTTTTGACAAGCAGGAAATCATTGATTTGGCTGAGAGGATTGGGACTTTTGAAATTTCCTCCCTGCCTTATGAGGACTGCTGTACGGTCTTTACGCCCAGGCATCCGGCCACCAAGCCGAAGATGGATATCATTTTGCGCGACGAGGCGCAGTTGGAAACGGAGGCGCTTGTGCAACAGGCACTGGCAGGCACGGATGTGTTTGAGCTGTAAACTGCGTACGGCGACGGGCTGGTCCCCCGTAAGCCGCTTGTCGCATGTATGCGACGGAATGGCCGGTAACAGGATTTTTTTTCGCAATGTCGAATAATCATTAGCAGACCGGAACCATGTTAACGGCTTTGTGATCGAAAATATCGATGGGAGAGAACACCA
>WRHG01000290.1 GCA_009783365.1 Clostridia bacterium
CTTTAAAGCGCGCACGGCTACGTTGACATACCCTTTTCCCCAATGCCCTGTCAGCACATCGGGAAAGATGGTATACCCCTCATAAGACGGCACTCCCTGCGTACCTGATAGCATAACAGCCATTTTGCAAAACTGCGCGCGCGTTAATATATCGTCAGGCCGAAAGCTACCGTCATCAAACCCTTCCACAATGCCCAGGTTCTGGAGAAGGGACGCGGCAGCCTGAGTGGGCTGATCGGATACGTCGTCAAATCCCGCTAAGGAAGTCAACGGCGACAGACTCAAAATAATGGCTGAGATCATAAGCATAACAATGGCCCGTTTCATCAATATGACACCCCTCTATTCATTTCGCAACGCGTCAACCGGCTGCAGCCTGGAGGCCTTGACAGCCGGATATAACCCAAACAATATACCCAACGCCACAGATATACAAAAGGCCAGCGCCATAATATTGACATGTGGGTAAAACACCTTGTCATGTTCTATTTTCACATAAGCCATGGTAACAATGACGCCCACTATGACTCCTACCAGGCCGCCCAGGCCGGACACCATGGACGTCTCCACCAAAAACTGCGCGATTATTGAGCGCCGTTCCGCACCGATGGCTTTGCGCACGCCAATTTCGCGGGTGCGTTCCGTTACAGAGACCAGCATAATGTTCATAATGCCGATGCCGCCGACCAATAGAGAAACTCCGGCGATTGCGGCTAACAGCGTGGTCAGTGTTTTTGACGTCGCCGATGCCATTTCGATCATATCCGCCTGGTTCATAATGGCAAAATCGGGAGTTATCCCGTCGGGGATATTGCGGGATTCACGGAGGATCAGCTCTGTTTCTTTCTGCGCCGCTTCCATATATTCTTTGCTTACGATGCTCATTACAATCTGGTTGATATTGCGGGAATTGCTGAGCCGCGTCATTGCAGTATCCAGCGGAACCATGACAATGTCGTCCTGATCGTTGCCGTTCATCCCCGCACCTTTGATTTCCAACAGGCCGATGACGGTAAAATAAGTGGTTCCGATTCGTATCTGCCCGGACAGGGCGCGGTCAGCGTCGCCAAACAGGGTTTTCGCCGTGGTACGGCCCAGAACCGCCACACTGTTCCTGAACGCGAGATCATCCTCATCAAAAAAAACTCCCGCGTTTACGTTCCAGTTTCTGGCGACAGTGTAGTCCGGCTCGACCCCCTGTACTGTAACCTGGGCATTCCCCTCACCGCCCACCACATTGGCATTGCTCTGGATTATACCGGAAATCGCGACGGCAAAACTTGATTCATCCTTGAGTTTTTGAATGTCTTTTTTGGTAAAGGCGCTTACCCGCATAACCATTTGCTGTCCGGTACGGTTCGATTGCCGCCGGGGCGTTATCTGCAACAAATTTGTTCCCATGGCGGTCATTCGCTCCTCAATGGCAAGCTGGGAACCCTCTCCCAGCGCAACCATTATGATCACCGAACCAACGCCGATTATGACACCCAATGATGTTAAGAGGCTCCGCATCCGGTTGCGCAGAATTGAGCGGAAACAGGTGTGCAATAACTGGATAAGGTTCATCCTGCCCCCCCGGCGGATGCCTCCGCGAGCAGCGCGTGATCCTGCTTCCATTGAGCGAGATCGTCTAACGCATTGCGCCTGTCTGTCATCTGTTGGTCGGACACCAGCTCCCCGTCGCGCAGGGTGATGATTCGTTTGGTATAAGCCGCCAGTTCCGGCTCGTGTGTTACCATGATGATTGTTTTTCCCTGCCTGTTGAGCTCCTGAAAAAGCCCCATGATCTCAAGGGTCATTCCCGTGTCGAGGTTGCCGGTTGGTTCATCGGCCAGAATAAAAGCCGGATCGTTCACCATTGCCCGCGCTATGGCAACCCGCTGCTGCTGCCCGCCGGAAAGCTGCGAGGGATAATGATCCATACGTTTGACCAGGCCCACTTCCTGCAGGGCCGCCATTGCCCGTTCTTTCCGGCTTTGGGCGTTTTGCCGCTTTTCGGCGGCTTCTTTAGAAGCCGATCTTTCCTTGCGGCGGTAGAATAGGGGCAGTTCCACATTCTCCAGCGCGGTAGTCCGGGCCAGTAAATTGAAAGACTGAAACACAAAACCGATCTTCCGGTTTCTGATGTATGCGAAAGTATCTGAATCGGAGGTCGATGTTTCGATGCCGTCCAGGGTGTAGGTTCCACCGGAGGGCTTGTCCAGGCAGCCGAGTATGTTCATCAAAGTTGATTTGCCGGAACCCGAGGGTCCCATGACGGAAACAAACTCTCCCGCCTCTGCGGAGAAGTCTACGCCCCGCAGCGCCCGCACCACGACTTCTGGCGAAGTATCGCCTTGCGAAGTTTCTTCCGGTGATGTTTTGGCCCGCTTCCTGCTTTCCATCCGGTATTCGCGTTTGATCCCCCGCATCTCTATAACAGACATTAAATTCGTTCCCGCAGAATTACCTGCCGGCCCTCAAGATCTTCCATCGGCATTACCTCCGTAAGGGAGCCGTTGGTTATGCCGATCTGTACCCGCATCACTTCCAGCTTCCCATCTCCGTTGACATACCAAAGGTTTCGCATAACGAC
>WRHG01000291.1 GCA_009783365.1 Clostridia bacterium
TGCCGGAGATATCCGCCGCGCCTCCCAAGGTACAGTCTCCAGCAAACGTCAGCCTGATGACCGTATCCCCGGCGTGTACCTGCATGGCGGTATCCGTCAACTCCGCAGGGACATCCTCCAATGAAAATGTATATGCTTTCACCGAACTTGGGGAGATGGCGGCCAAGGCATAACCTTGCAGTAAAAAAAGCGTCAGTGCGGCATAAAAAATCACGCGTCTCATATCATCACTCCTATGCTGTTGCAATGGGAGCAATCGATCTTTACCTTGCATGAAGGGCTCCCAAAGGTTTTCGGTTCAGTTCACCCGCCTTGCGGGGATAGTGGCGGAGGGTTCCTTTCATTTTATGGCCGACCACCACGCAATGCCGCCAATCAGGCTGACTGGGCAGGTAAACGGGATATGTAATGAGCCGCCCGCCGCCAAGAGCCGCCGCCGCCCGGCTGCCCGCCTCCCATTCTTCCGCAACTGACGGACCTTTGTAACAAACCATGGTACCCCCCACACGCACAAAAGGGAGCAGCAACTCGCACAGCACAGGCAATGAAGCCACCGCCTTGGCAACCGCCACGTCAAAGTTCTCCCGGAGCGCCGGATCATGAGCCTCGTCTTCCGCCCGGCCATGGCGTACCGTCAAGTTCCCCAAGGTCAACGTCTCCACAACATCATGCAAAAATTTGACTCGCTTGGAAAGCGCGTCCAGCAGCGTGACCCTCAGATCCGGCCGGACGATAGCGATCGGAACCCCAGGGAACCCCGCTCCGCTGCCAACGTCTATAAGCGCCGCGTCCTGCGGAAAAAGATCATCCGCCGACAGAGGGGCCAAGGAGTCTATATACAACCGGTCAAGGGCGGTATCAAAATTTGTATCTCCGGTCAGGTTCATGCGTTCATTCCAGCAGCACAGCAAATCATGGTACGCCAGAAACCGCTCGGGAGCTTCCGGCGGGAACGGAATGTGCATCGCCGCCATGCGCTCCGCAAATACGGCCTTCTTGCCCTCAGCGGTCATAGTCATAAGGGAAGCCCCAGATGCTTGATTCCCCAATACTTGACCCAGGAAAGGGCCTCCCGCATATGGTTTTTCAGCCAAGTTCCAGCCCAGGGCTGACAGCGGCCGCCTGCTCCCTGGGGAGTTAACCCTGCGTCCGTAGCGATGGCTAACGCTCTTGGCAAATGGTAATCGCTGGTAACGATCAGCGGACGCTCACAGCCCCTGCTCAGAAGGATCTCCCACGCATGCATGATGTTTTCTTTGGTATCCTGCGAACTGATTTCTGCGATAACCCGGTCCTCCGGAAGACCATCGGCAATCAACAGCTCGCGCATGATCTTTCCTTCTTCCACGGGTTCATCGTCTCCCCGTGCTCCGCACGTTACAACTAAGGACGGACGCCGCTCATACATTTCAATGGCCTTGTCAAGCCGCCAACGAAGCTGCACCGAAGGTTCCCCTGTAGGTAGCACTTGCGCGCCCAGGACAATGATGGAATCATAATCCGATGGTTCCGGCACATGGATTTCCTTAAAATACACTAATCCCACAAGGCCCGCGTAGCACAAGAAGCAAATACAGCATATGATCAGTATCACCCGCAATACCCTCCGCCGCGTTTTTTTCTTTGTAAAATTTCCGCTCATCTATGGCACTCCCCTTTTCATGGTTCCTCCACTCCACCCGTTGGCTTCATGGAAGCAGGAACAGTCGGTCGCGGCGGCGTTCTTCGCTGGCACAATCAGTCATACGGGCATGGCCGCTTAACGGGTTATATCCCTTTCAACAAAATGAGACGCCACCATGCTTACCGCCTGTCCATCCGTCACGATGATATGATCGACCATCGCTATTTCCAAGCCGTGTAACAGAACGCCCAACTGGCGGGTTGCGTCCACATCGGCCTGAGACGGAGCAGGCGAACCGCCAGGGTGATTGTGGCAAAGCAAGACGGAATGGGCATTGTGGTTTAAAGCCGCCTCCGCCACCAGGCGTGGGTAGGCGGGCACATCGCTCAGAGAACCTTTTGTAATCAACGCATTATGCAGTACCTGCATTCGGGCATTCATGCAGATCGTGTAAAAGACCTCGCGCCGCTCTCTAGCCAACAATTGGATACAGTACGCTTCGGCGCTCCCACGGTTTGTAAGGGCGACCCGCTCACCGGCTTCCTCCAACCGGACATAGTGTATCACCTTAGCAAAAAGGCTTAGATAGGTGGCCGTATATTCACCGATTCCATCCAGTTTACAAAGCTGCTCAGGCTCCGCTTGCAGCACGCCGCGCAAAGATCCAAAGCGCTCAATCAATTGATGCGCTAGCGGATTTACGTTTTTTTGCGGGATCGCATAAAACAGCAACAATTCCAGCACTTCATGCGCCGCAAACCCATCCAAGCCCTGCAGAGCGAATCTTTCCCTTATTCGCTGCCGATGTCCCTCATGTCCCATGGTTCGCATTCCCCACATTCCCGTCCACATCCGAAAGTTGTGCTTTTCGTACGAAGTATAGCACAATTTGCCAGTCAATGGAAATTTGCGCGCGCAAGTCGTTTTCAATTGCGGTGGCTTTGAAAGC
>WRHG01000292.1 GCA_009783365.1 Clostridia bacterium
CACCATCGCGTCCAGAGCGTCTGCCTGATTCGGTTCAAAGGCAAGACCCACCAGCGGAGTGTGCATGGGGGCTACATCAATGACCGCGGAGCGGTTGATTGGGAGAATATGAAGGCAGGTTGGCAGCGTTGTTCCGCCTCGCAACAACTGGGTGAAAATGACAAAAACCTCATCGAATTTGTAGCGCTGGTATTGATCACAAATCTCCATGGCCAACTCACGCGCAAAATCCATCGTAGGGTGCTGCACCGCGGATGGGTAGGATTCGTCCATGGGTATCCCGCGTTTTTGATAAAACTGCGTTGCCATTTGACCAAAAGTGAGAAGGTACGTCCGTTGATGGGTATGGCTGTGGGTGGTTTTTTGCATAGCGAGTTTCAACAAGTCCTGATTGTAGCCGCCGCACATCCCTTTGTCTCCGGCGATGACCAAAAAGGCGCAGCGCTTTCCGTGATCCCGGTAAAAAACGCTCCGAAAGCCTTCCGGGGAATTGTCCAGGATGAAGCGCATATTAGAACGTACCAGGTTGAAGTACTTCATGGTCTGGTCATGCGCCCGCATGGCTTTTTTCATCTTGCCTGAGGAGATCAGATACATTGCCCGAGTTATCTTCGCTGTATCGTCGATGGCTTTGATATGATGCTTGATTTCAGCGATGGAACTCATCCGTTTCCTCCCTCCGTCTCATTGGTACCCCTGCTATGGCCGGATCCGATGAGCGCTATATGCCGCTCGGCATCGGTTCGCACCGCCAACCATTCTCTAAGCGCTTTCTGTAGGATGCATTCGTCGCCGGCGCTTAACTCACCTGAGGTGTTCACAGCTTTTTCCAACTCTTCATAGTTGGCATGAAAATAAGCCGGAAAATCCGCTTTGAAGTGAAGCAGCGTCGGGATGTCAATCTCTTTAGGTAATATATCATTGGTTGCGGCATATAGGAAAGCCACCTCCAAGGCAAGAGGGATAGGGGCATTGTTAGGCTGTTTACAAAGCTCTGTTAAAATGGCGCCATGTTTCAGCTTGTCTTGGGTGGCTTTATCCATATCGCTGGCAAACTGGGCAAACACTTGCAATTCTCTGTATTGGGCCAACTCCAGCCGAAGAGCCCCCGCTACTTTTCTCATGCCCCCATACTGGGCGGCGCCGCCTACCCTGCTGACGGATAAACCTCCGTTCACCGCCGGGCGAATACCTTCCCGGAACAACTCCGTATCCAGAAAAATCTGTCCGTCGGTGATGGAGATAACATTGGTGGGAATATACGCGGAAATATCCCCCGCCTGAGTTTCAATGATCGGCAGCGCAGTCAGGGTGCCGCCACCCAAGTCGTCATTCAAGCTGGCAGCCCTTTCCAACAGACGGGAGTGGAGATAAAACACATCGCCCGGATAAGCCTCCCGGCCCGGAGGTCGGTGCAATAAAAGCGACATAGCCCGATACGCCACCGCATGTTTGGTTAAATCGTCATATACAATTAGCGCATCACGTCCGCGGCGCATAAACCATTCCGCCATGGCGCATCCGGCGTAAGGCGCTACGTATTGCATGGTTGCGCTATCCGATGCGGTGGCGCTTACCACAATGCAGTATTCCATCGCGCCCTGTTCCCTCAGGTGAGAAATCAGACGGGCTATGCCGGACGCTTTCTGCCCGATTGCTACATAAACGCACACTACGTCAGCGCCCTTTTGATTTAAAATAGCATCAACGGCGATGCTTGTTTTTCCGGTTTGCCGGTCGCCTATGATCAGTTCCCTCTGACCGCGGCCAATTGGCACCATGGCGTCAATGGCAATCAGGCCGGTCAGAAGAGGTTTTTGCACGGGTTTACGGTGCAGGATAGATGGCGCCGCAACCTCTACAGGGCTGAACTCCGCGTGGCACAAGCGCTCGCTTCCATCCAACGGCAAACCAAGGGGGCTCACCACATGCCCCAGCAATCCATCGCCGCAAGGTACGGATAATACCTTACCTGTTCCATATGCCGCCATGCCTACCGAAATTTCCGATTCGTCGGTTAACGCCACAGCATAAACCAGCTCTTCCTCCAGGTTCATGGCGATGGCGTACCCGCCGCTTTCCATTTCAATGAGTTCACCCTGCTTACAGGTGTTTAAGCCATTAATATGGACCACGCCATCGCCGGCGAACCGCACTTCACCCATGCTGCGAACGTCCACGCCGCGTTCATAATACCCCAGCCGTTCGCGCAGGCTTAAACCCACTTGTTTCCAATCATTCAATCATTTCACCCCTCTTCCGGATGGGTGAGCAGCTTTCGCAAACCATTGAGTTGGCCGCGTAAGGTTCCGTCGTAGCAGTATCCGTTTAGCTCCACGCGAATTCCCATAATCTGCCTGTCATCTAAATTGCAGGACAAATGCACGCGCTTACCCAGCATCTCTTCAAAATGCCTGGTTATCTGTTTCTGAGCCGCCTCGGAAAGAGGCATGCCCGTCACAATGCTGCCGTACAGGATCTCATCGGTCATTGTTGAGATTACATTTCTTACCGTTTCCTCCGGCATCTTAGACCACCTTCTTAAGAAATTCATCCACCAACTG
>WRHG01000293.1 GCA_009783365.1 Clostridia bacterium
ATCGGCGCCGGCGTCCTGCGCGGTCAGGATATACTCCGCAGAAGCCGCAAGGTCCGGATCGCCGGCCATAATATATGTGATGAACGCTTTCCTATCTTTAAACGCGTCATGTATTCTATTCATTGATGTTTTCCCCCTTATACCGCGCTATCGCCGCCACGTCTTTGTCGCCGCGCCCCGAAAGGCAAATAACGATGGTTTTGCCCGTGCCCATCAATTTTGCCATCCGCACTGCATGGGCCACTGCGTGAGCGGATTCGATGGCCGGGATGATCCCTTCCGCGCGCGATAACAATTCAAACGCGTCCACGGCTTCGTCGTCGGTAATCGCCACATACTCGGCGCGGTTAATCGAGTGCAGCCATGCGTGTTCAGGCCCGACGCCGGGATAATCCAGCCCTGCGGATATTGAATAGACGGGTGCGATCTGGCCGAACTCATCCTGGCAGAATAGCGACTTCATCCCGTGGAAAACACCGACGGAACCGTGCGTCACCGTTGCGGCGTGTTGCTCGGTATCAAGGCCTCTGCCTGCCGCTTCGCAACCTACCAAACGCACATCCTTGTCGTTTATGAAGTCATAGAACGCGCCAATGGCATTTGAACCGCCGCCCACGCAAGCGACAACCGCATCCGGCAAGCGGCCTTCGGCTTCAAGTACCTGGGCACGGATTTCTTTTCCGATCACGCTCTGGAAATCACGCACCATCGCCGGGAACGGATGCGGCCCCATGACTGAACCCAGTACATAATGGGTATCCGACACCCTCTTGGTCCATTCCCGCATGGTTTCGTTCACTGCGTCCTTGAGCGTCATGGTGCCGGAAGTGACAGGATGCACCTTCGTGCCTAACAACCGCATGCGGTAGACGTTGAGCGCTTGGCGCTCGGTGTCCTCTTTGCCCATGAACACTTCGCATTCAAGGCCCAAAAGCGCGGCTGCGGTTGCGGCGGCGACGCCGTGCTGACCGGCTCCGGTTTCGGCGATGATCCGGGTTTTTCCCATATACTCCGCCAGCAGCGCCTGACCAAGCACGTTGTTGATCTTGTGGGAACCGGTGTGGTTCAAATCTTCCCGTTTCAAATAAATCTTCGCGCCGCCGATTTGCTTTGTCATGTGTTCGGCGTAGTAAAGCAGCGAGGGCCGCCCGGCGTACCCGGTCAACAAGCTGTTAAGTTTGTCTTGGAACACCTGATCATTTTTACAATGATTGTACGCTTCATCCAGTTCATATAGTGCGCTCATGAGAGTTTCGGGGATGTATTGGCCGCCGAACTCGCCGAATCTTCCTTTACTCATTGCTTCTCCTCCTGACCGTATTTACGAATCTTTCTATTTTTTTCGCGTCTTTTGCTCCATTCGTTTCCACACCGCTGCTAACATCCACGCAAAACGGGGACAATAGATCGAGTGCATCTGAGACATTTTCAAGTGTTAGCCCTCCTGCCAGAAAATACGGCGGTCCGCAGTATTTTTCCAGAACTCCCCAACCGAAGGGTTTTCCGGTGCCGCCCCGTTGTTCTGACAACGTGTCGAACAACACATAATCCGCTTCATCCGGCAGTTGCGGCAGCGTATCACCGACGCCGGTTGCCTTTATCAAACAGCAACCGCAAATCTCCTTGAGCCTTCTGATATACACATCATCCTCATCGCCGTGGAGCTGCACTAAGTCGATAATTCCGGTTTTGCGCATTTGCGCGATAGTATTGATGCGTTCGTTGACAAATACCCCTACAGCCGTGATTCGCGGATCAAGTTTTGATTTTAACATAATCGCTGTTTCGATATCCACCCTGCGCCGGCTAGGGGCGAAAACGAAACCGGCAAAGTCCGGCAACACGCTGTTGACGGCGGCTATGTCCTCCATGCGGGTCAACCCGCAGATTTTCACCTTAGCCATGGCTGCCTCGCAATCGTCGAATCTGGGCGGTCCTGTCGGTGCTGCGCATCACGGTTTGCCCGATGAGAACTGCGTCCACACCTACGTCAGCTAGTGCCTGAACGTCCGCCGGTGTGGTGATGCCCGACTCAGACACAAAGAGTATCTCGGGCGGTACCTTGTGCCTCAGCCGTCCACTCAGAGTGAGATCCACGTCGAAGGTTGTCAAATCCCGGTTGTTGACACCAACGACGCGAGCACCAGCCGACAGAGCCATCTCAATCTCTCGCTCCTCATGGGTCTCCACGAGAGCCGACAGGCCAATCTGATGAGCGAGGCTGACCAACCTTGCGAGGGTGTTCTCGTCCAGCAGGGCGCAGATCAATAACACTGCGCTCGCCCCGAGAAGTCGTGCCTCATAGATCATGTACTCATCGATCGTGAAGTCTTTCCTCAGCACAGGGCGATCGACCTGACGAGCAATCTCCCACAGATGATGGTCAGCCCCACGGAAGAAATCTGGTTCTGTCAGCACGGATATCGCCTCAGCGCCCGCGCGTGCATACTCCTTGGCGATCTCGACGTAGGGGAAGTCTTCCGCAATCACTCCCTTCGATGGCGAGGCCGACTTCACCTCGCAGATCAAAGAGATCTCCTTCGTACTCAATG
>WRHG01000294.1 GCA_009783365.1 Clostridia bacterium
GGTCAAGAAAATTATGCAATGTATGCCAGAGGACAGCGGGCCATATGCTATGTGATTTCACCCTTAGCCATGTAACAACGACGGTAAGGGAGAGAATCTGTATAGTAAACATAGGTATCTGATATAAAACGGGCGCACCGGCCATATATACCCCGCCGACCATAGCGGGTAGATGCCATGCCGCCCAGACGCAGCCGCTTATGATAAGCGCTTTGTCCCTCCCCCAAAGCTTGTGCATGAGGGGATACATCAACCCGCGCCAACCGGCTTCTTCCCCGAAGGTCAGGGGGATGTTCGTAAGGATCGTAATACCAAATAATACCGCTGTGGCGACGGGCAAGCTTTGAATGCCGATAGAGCTTGCTATCGATTCAGCCAGTATGCCTGTTCCCAAGAATGTCCCGGGAACAAATAACCAATACAAAAAGTAAGATAACCCGATATAGGCTAATGGTATTGCTGTAGCGTAAAGGTAATACGCTGGTTTGCCGGCGCCAAGGCCAAGTATGCTTTCTTTGCGAAAGAAAACACACTTCAGGATTATTGCGATTATAGCCGGGACGATCATAACTACAGCTACAATGCTTTCGACTGCATCGCCATATATGATCCATATTGCTTCAAGCGGCAAGCTGATCGCAAAAACAAGAATCAAATATAACGCTAATACGCGTTTTTCTTTTTTCAATCGAAGACCCTCTTTTCAAGACAGGCTGCGCCGTATTAGCACGGCGCAGCCATTTGCGAGTTTTCAGGCACGACCTGGACAATAGGCCTGTAACTTATGTCAAAGTGAACTGGATTATTTCTTATTGTTGGCAGCAGACGACGGCGGCTGTATTGACAATATCTTCGATGCTGCAGCCGCGTGACAGGTCGTTTACCGGTTTTGCTATGCCCTGAAGGATCGGGCCGATCGCCTCGGCGCCCGCGAATCGCTGTACCGCTTTATAAGCAATATTCCCCGCGTCCAGGCTGGGGAAGATAAATACATTTGCGCGCCCAGCCACTTTACTGCCGGGGGATTTGGACTGGCCTACCGACTCCACTGTGGCTGCGTCCATCTGAAGCTCGCCGTCGATCAATAACTCTGGATAACGTTCGCGGGCGATATTCGTCGCTTCAATGACTTTATCCACTGTCTCGTGGCTGGCGCTCCCTTTTGTGGAGAAAGATAACATCGCCACTTTTGGTTCTGCGATCCCGGCAATCTCTTTCGCTGTCAAGGCGGAACAATACGCGCACTCAGCGAGCTGCTCCGCTGTAAGGACCGGATTGACGGCGCAGTCGGCAAAGATCATGACGCCGTTATCGCCATAGGCTTTATTGGGGATCTCCATCACAAAGCAGCTCGACACAACGGAAATGCCGTCCGCCATTCGGATGATCTGTAGCCCCGGCCGCAATGTTTCGCCGGTGGTGCTTAAGGCCCCTGCCACCATGCCGTCGGCCCTGTTTTCTCGGATCATCATGCAGGCAAAAAACAGCGGGTTTTTCATAGTCGTTGCCGCCGCCGTTTCGCTAAGCCCCTTATCCTTACGCATCTCATAATACATCCGCGCATAGCGGGGCATCGCGGGATCCGCCAGTTGGTCAACGATACCAACGCCATCCAAAGACAAGCAAAACTTATCCGCAACGGAACGGATCTTTTCAGCATCCCCCAGCAAAGAAACATCCGCAACGCTCTCTGCCGCGATGCGTACGGCTGCCTGTACGGTGCGCTCTTCGGTTCCCTCGGGAAGCAGGATGTGTCGTTTATTCGCTTTCGCCTTCGACTTGATCGTTTCCATCAATGACATTGGGAAAAGCCTCCCTGTGATTTTCATGGAAATTATACCACAACCGGCCCTAAAATGGTATACTAAAATGGCTGGTGAGCGTATGCGCGTTATTGGCATCATAGCGGAGTACAATCCATTACACAATGGACACATGTATCACCTCGAGCAGGCCAAGGCGCTTTCAGGCGCGGAATACTGCATCGTTGTGATGTCCGGAAACTTTGTGCAACGCGGCGAACTCGCCTGTACAGATAAATTCCTGCGGGCGGAATGGGCCCTGCGGGTCGGCGCGGATCTCGTGCTGGAGATGCCCAGCGTTTTTGCGCTTTCCAACGCCGAACGCTTCGCCCTTGGCGGCGTGAGCACACTCATCGGCGCGGGTGTCGTGACCCATCTGGCCTTTGGCTGTGAAACCAGGGATCTGAATATACTCTACCAGCTTACGGATATCATCACTAGCGAACCACCCCTGTTCCGCCAGGCGCTACGCACACACCTGGACGAGGGGAAATCCTACCCGCGCGCCCGCTATGAGGCTCTAGAGGATTATGGGGTGCCCGCCGCCATGCTGCAGGCAATCACGCAGCCAAACAACATACTGGCAATTGAGTATCTGCGCGCGCTTTCCGCCCTCCATTCGGATGTTCAACCCCTGGCGGTAACGCGTATTGGCGCGCAATACCACTCCGAAGAACTCCATGGAACCTACGCCAGTGCCACAGCCATACGTAAAGCGCTTGCGGATGGCCGCCGCGAGGTG
>WRHG01000295.1 GCA_009783365.1 Clostridia bacterium
ATCAACAAGCATGGTCGTTCCGCCCACCACAGCCGCGGCCGATCCTGTGTTAAAATCATCCGCCGTCACAGTGACGCCGTTATCCATATCCAAATGGGTATGCGCGTCGATGAATCCGGGAAACACGAAACAGCCTGCTGCGTCCAGCGTTTCACAGGCTCCGTTTTTACCTTTCGGGATGGACTCGATGGAATCTCCAACCTCTACGATCACGCCATCTTCCAGCGCGACGTCCCCGGGCCGCGTCCCGTCCGGTTCCACCAAAATTCCGTTTTGAATGATCAGCATTGCCGATACCTCATAATAGGGCCGATATACGCTGCCAATATTCTACGCCTGAATATCCTCAAAGCTCTCCCAAACACAGGATTTTGCCTGAACCGCCGCTTTCAGCCGTTCTTTACAGCTACTCTTTCCGCTGGCGGAAACCATTTTCACCGCTATGGTTTTGCCATCCGGCAGCTTTTCCAGTATGGCGTTGAAAGGCGGAGGGGGATTGCTTGCCCAAATGGGAGCAAGCAAAATCAAGCGATCGAATGATCCCAAGTCGAGGTCCAGCGGTTGGATGGGCCACGCCTTACCACGCATGGCGGCAAAGCACCCCAATGAGTAGGCTCGTATTTTCCCAGGCCGGCTTACGTCTTTGATTTCGGCAACTTCAGCCGACTCCTTAACAGCCAAATGCTCCGCGAAAGCTCTTGTATGTCCGGAGTAGGAATAAAAAAGCACCAATGTCTTCATGAACAGCCGCCTCCTTTGATTTTTCGCATTTTATCACGCCTCGGCAGATTATGCAAATCACAATCCAATCAAGAGCCATGGATATTCTTTCATCACGGTTTGTGTGATTTTCATCAGCGCGGAGTCGGTCCGCGTATCCTGACCCAATACTGTCTCATATTCCTCATCGCCCACGCGCAGCTTCACACGTCCCGCTTCATGGTCCAACACGAAAAAGCCTTGGTTTTGACAGTTTCTGAACTCTTCTTCCGTCGTAAAAAGGGTCCATTTCTCCCGGTATGGCGCGCCATGCCATGGGCAAAACACCGCGCAATTGCCGCACTCATTGCACAGGCGGTTCATGTGCAGCACTTGCTCCTTCTCCATGCCCGGCACCCGGATAGCGACGTTCGCACGGTTTGGGCAAACGTCCACACAGTTTTCGCACAACACCGAACACTTCAGGCAGCGGCTGTCTTCTTCCTTTGGCTCCATGCTATAACAAAGTTTTCCGCGTATGGCTTTCAGCGATTGACCATCGGCACGGCATGGGTGGTCGGCGGATTTTACGCCCAGGATCTCCTCCGCTGCTCGCGCGGCATCGGCAATGCCTTCCACCACGGTGGCCGGCCCTCGAAACGCGTCGCCAATCACAAACACACTTCCATGCCGCATGCCGTCCGGCCTGCCCTCTCGGTTCATGGACACGCCGTTTCGTACCAAAATCTCCCCGTCCACCTGTTCTCCCACCGCGCTAATGACGGTGTCTGCAAGTATACCAACCCGCTCACCCGTGGCTTCCGGTACGGGCCTGCCGTCTGCGCCGGCCGTGCCCAAGCGCGTCACGTCGCAAAGCAATTGCCCGTTTTCATGAGCCACCGGCGCCAACAATTCATGGTACTCCACGCCTTCTAAAAGCGCCAGGTTCAATTCCTCCGCCTGGGCGGGCATTTCTCGCCTTATCCGGCGGTAAACCAGCGAAACCCGCTCCACCCCCTTGGCGCGCTTGGCGGCCCTGGCCGCATCCATTGCGGTGTTGCCGCCGCCCACCACTGCCACGTGCCTGCCCAAACACAGCGGCTGGTCCGCATGCTTCTGCGCTTCCAGAAACGATATGGCATTCTGGGCCTCTCCAGCCTGCAGCGCAAGCTTTCTTGGCATCCACGCGCCGATGGCCAATACGACATAGCTGAAACCTGCGGCCAGCAAATCTTGGGCGGGCGGAGCTTCTGTGTTGAGCAGCACAGTGACACCCAGTTTGTTCAGCATGTAACCGTCGCGGTCAATCCTGCTGTCATCAATGCGAAACTCCGGTATCACATACCGGACGACGCCGCCCAGCTCGGCTCGTTTTTCAAAAAGCGTTACACCGGCCCCGGCCCGGGCCAGCAAATGAGCCGCCGCCATCCCCGCCGGGCCGCCGCCAACTACTGCCACCTTTTCAGGCCGTTTTTGCGCCGGTGAAAGGCCGGCCGCGTACTCCTCATAACCATTTTCCGCCGCCAGAAGCTTCGCTGCGCGGATCTGGATGGGCTCTTCATAAAAACACCTTGTACAGCACGACATACAGCGGTGACTGCAGATTGTACCCGTAATAAAGGGCAGCGGGTTTTTCTCACAAATCACCCGGAGAGCTTCCACATACCGCCCTGATCTCACCAACCCGAGGTACGCGGGTATATCCTGCCGAATGGGGCAGCCATCCTCACAGGGTGCCGTAAAACAATCCACCAAAGTTATCCGGGTTGTTGCTCCGGCTTCCTTCCCCGCTTCGGTTTTATTGTATAGCGGTTT